>NZ_SMMB01001141.1 GCF_009711365.1 Xanthovirga aplysinae
ATACAATCAATAGATTATCATTAGTTTTTAAGTCCCGGGACAAGATTAAGAAGTCGTTCCAATCACTAAGTTCTTTAAATTCAGCCTCTAAAGGGTGCTTGAAGTGTATATCTTTTAAGTAGTCCAGCACTTGAGAATTGCCATAAAACACAAGTTTCGCTCCCGTATTTCTAGCCATGTTCCAGACTTTGATCAACCAAAAAGCAAATCCTGTTTCTTTTTCGGCATGTTCCGGAATAATAATTAAATGCCTCCGAATAGTGGCTAAAGGTTGGGATGATTTGTAAATAAGGGTAGTAGTATTACACTTTGTAAGAATACCTTCTGTCAAATTACCCAAGAAGGAATCCGTAATCCCTTTCTTATGGTGAAGACCTAAAATCAAATCTGTGATTTCATGCTCCTGTACTACACTGTTAATCCCATTGACAATATTCAGATCGTAACGAAGGATCTGGTTTAAAGGATTATCAGTAGCGGAAGCAGAAACTACTGCTTTATTCAATACTTTTTTGGCCCTTTTTATTTTCCCCTCATTAGCATCATGGCTATCAATTACACTTAAAGCAAAAAGGCCATCCCTGTTTTTCTTCGATTTTATGGTAATTCCCAGATTAATTAATTCATCTGTAGTTTCTATATTATTAACCGGAATAAGAATTTTCTCATTACTTTCCTTTTTATCAATTCCTTCATCTTCTGCCTCAGCAAGCGCCAAATTTTGAGCTCCTTTTTGGGCTACAAAGGAAGCAATGGTACAGGTAACTAAAATCATTAATATAGTCCCGTTTAAAATGCTTTCATTCAACAAACGAATAGGCTCCCCTGCATCGGTTTCTCCAATAATGATGCTATATCCTACTAAAACGGCAGCAAGGGTAGCCGCGGCCTGGGCATTACTTAAACCAAAAACTAAACGCCGCTCATCAACAGAAAATTTAAACGTCTTTTGGGTCAATAAAGCGGCTAAATATTTAGAAAAAGTAGCAATTAGTGTCATTACAGCAGCCACTTTAATTGTATCCCAATCTTTAAAAAATGCCCTGTAATCAATAAGCATACCAACCCCAATTAAAAAAAAGGGAATAAAAATGGCATTTCCCACAAAATCAATCCTGTTCATTAATGGGGAAGTACGAGGGATTAAGCGATTTAAGGCTAAACCAGAAAGAAATGCACCAATTATGGGTTCTACTCCTGCTGTTTCAGCTAAAAAGGCCCCTAAAAAAACCATGACCAAAACAAAAATATATTGAGATATATTATCGCCAAATCGTTTAAAGAACCAACGTCCGATCAAGGGAAAGGTGAACATTATAATAGACCCAAATACAAGTATTGAAAGGGATAACTTCAGCCAAAACTCATTATTGACTTCTCCTTTTGCCATACCCACAATTACCGCCAGAACCACCAATGCCAAAGTATCGGTGATCATAGTGCCTCCAACAGTAATATTTACAGCCTTATTTTTGCTTAACCCGAACTTACTTATCAATGGGTAGGCGATCAAAGTGTGAGAGGCAAACATACTAGCCAAAAGAACTGAAGTGGACAAGGAAAAATGAAGGACATAAAGCCCAATCAATGTTCCCATCACCATAGGAATAATGAAGGTGTATAATCCAAATATGAGGCTTTTTCCACTATTCTTTTTAAAGTCAGCGATATCTATTTCCAATCCTGCCAGAAACATGATATAAAGTAATCCGGCAGTTCCTGAAAGAATAATACTACTATCCCGTACAATCAAATTAAATCCATGAGGCCCAATAATTGCCCCAGCTATGATTAAACCTAATAGTTGAGGGACTTTTATTTTATTTAGAAAAATGGGCGCAAATAAAATGATTAGCAGTATTAATAAAAATTTTAATACCGGATCTTTGAGAGGAAGTGTGAGTTCAAAAAGTGACAAAATCGTCATCAAATTCAAGTTTTTAAGCACTCTCTCCAAAAAAATATAGATTATGGAGGAGTGTTACATAAAAAAGCTTTTCCTTTAACCAAAATAGGGTCCTATCTATCAGACCTTATTCATTTAAATCTATATGAAAATAAACTTTTCTTCAAGAAAAATGTTTAAACGTATTTTAAAGTCCAATTTACGGTCCTTAGACAACTTTCTTCTAGAAGAAAATTATATTCCCCAGCTTCACAAGAAAGCTCCCTTTTACATCTTCGAGAAAAAAGCAGCAATAAAATCAGTTTTCCTTTAAAGGCCTAAACAAAAAACTGTGAATTTAAAGAAAACGGAGAAATCCATAATTATTGCAAAAAAGGTCGATGGTATAAATACCAACTACTTAAGTAGAAAAAAATTGGAGAAAGAATGAAGAGGTCAGGATGCACACTAAACTGTGTCAGAATACCAATAAAATCTATTTATACTCAAGACACCGCTTAATGTACATTTTCATTTAAAAATCTTTAATAAATATCATATAGCGTATTCATAAAAGACACAATGTCCTGAATTTCCTGCTCTGAAAGATCAAGAGGAACTTCAGGAAGCGTTTGATGTTCCAATTGAATGCCCAAACCAATTCCTCCACCCTTGTTATAGAAATCCAATACTTCTTCCAAAGTAGTATAAACCCCGTTATGCATGTAGGGAGTAGTTTTCGAAATATTTCTCACAGTGGGGGTTTTAAAGAAATATTTTCTTTCTTCGGTTCCAAACAAATCAAATCGCCCCAAATCATCATCAATCCCTGGTTTTTCAGAATTATCTTTTGGAACACCGAGTGACTCTAATTCGGTATGAGCAAAATCCGGAGGTACAGTACCATTAAACACTGGAGGAAAATGACAAGTAGCGCATTTAGCCTTCCCCATAAATAAATTAAAGCCTTTAATTTCTCCTTCTGTTAGGGTATTCTCTTCCTCATTAATATTCCGATCAAATTTAGAGTTAAAGTTGATCAGGCTTCTCACATAGCTGGCAATGGCATTTCGAATATTCTGATCTGTTACTCCCCGCTTATAAAGTTGATCAAATTCCTTTCTGTAGCTGCCATCTTTCTGGACGAAAGTTTTTAATTCTTCCAAGTCAGAATGAAACTCGTTCTCATTTTTTACCACAAAAGAAACTTGTCCTTCCAGACTTCCGGCCCGATTATCATAGAAAAAACCTTTTTGTAAAGCAGCATAAAGTAAAGTTGGGGAATTCCTCTTTTGTTTAGGAAACTTCTTCAAACCATCAGTAAAAGCAAGATCTTTTTTATGACAAGAGGCACAACTCATATGTTTAATAAGGGATAAATTTTTATCACTGAATAAACGCTCCCCCAACATGGCCTTTTTTTCACTGTAAGCACTTTCCTTGTCATACCCTGTAAAATAATCCAAATTAAAGGTTCCAGTTGAAAAGAGAGAAATTATATCATTTTTTAAAGCCTTTTCAAAGGGAAAACCTATCTTCCAGTCTTCTTGAGTTTCAACCAAAAGACGGAGCTGTTTATGTGTATGCTCTTTTATAAAAGTATAGCGATCAAAACTATTAAAATCTGCTTTGAGGATCTGACCTGTTTTCGCAAATTCATTTTCCCACAACTGAAATAGATTCCCATTTGAAAAATTTCCTTTATACAAAGTCAGTATATTATTTAAACGCTGATAGGCTATTCGGGACTCTTCCAGAGAGTTTTCTAATACGGGGGAATCAAACCCTGTGATGCCCATAGTGGCCAGTCGCACAATTTCTTCTCTTAGTAACCATAAAATATGGTAATTTTTTAATTGCAAATGGGTGTTCCTTAGAATAAGGATGAGACGATTCCGTGTCAATTGGATATTTTTCATTAGGTCTTCTTTAGAAACCCTTTCATCATGCAGCATCTCCTCAATCACCTGATAACCAAAAGGATCTGTGATTTTAATATTTGTAAAATCTTCCTCTTCAACCTTCAAAAGGTTAGGCTGATTAAGTGCTTTATAATTATTTTTGTCCACATAGGCCAAAATGGGTTCTAGCTTTTTAAAAGAAGCCCTTGCCTTCTGAAAATAGTGCAGATTATCTTTCTCCGAATTTAAATGCATTAAAGAATCCAAATGAACAATACATTCCCGGAGATCACTTTTATATAAACTTTCCAAATCATTTAGAGGACTTCGGCTTTTCATCTCTTCTGATGTTTGCCAGTTGCAGGCGCTTAAAGCAATAAAGAGGCATGGAACCCATGCCTCCTTAATTTGTTTAATATATTTTCTCATTTTACTATCGGTCCAAACCTTTAATTAAGTAAAGCATACTCCCTTCATTGCTTCTACTAACATCAGGATTAGCGGCAGGATCTGTAAAGCCACCTTTTACCCAACCATGGTTTTGAGTAATCAGCAAAAAGCTATTGTCTTCTCCTATGGTTTCGGAAATATCAATCATTCCGGTTATTTCCCAGGATTTAGTGGTACCATAACCCTGTTCAATTGCAGCAAGTTGATCACATTCCAGCACCGTTTTTAAGGTTCTCTTTTTTAGATCATATTGATAAAGCCGGGCAAAATGTTCTTTATCTGCACCAGAAATACCATTCGGATCTTCCTGGATATAAGCATAATTCTCTGTTACCAAAATATTGTCTGGACTATGAAAGCTTTCAGCTTTACCTCCAAGAATGTCACCATCCAACACACAAGTAATTGTCCCTGCCTTTGTGGGATCTTCTTCATTAAGGACTACTTTATAAACCCTTCCTGATATAGTACCTTTACCATGTAAATCTGGTTTATCGCGGCCTGTAACACAAAAATATACTTCTCTGTTGTTCTTTGCTGACCCTCTTCTCCAATCAAGGTCTTCAACTCGGGAGAACCCCATTACACCTTTATTTTTAGCCTCCTCATCAATATCTTCTAATAATCTCTCCCCCAACTCAACAAATTCGACAGGATAGGACTTTCCTTCTTCCATATCCATTTCATACATGATGTTTTCATCGGTAACCTGTAAGCCATATAATTTTCCATTTCTAAGGTCACCGTGATCTCCTACATACATTCCCAGTTGTCCGGAAGGTATATCATTTTCACCTTGGTTGTCTCCAATAAAGGCAACAGTTTTCCCTGGAAAAGCATCTTGCCCAATGAGTACTGCATTCTCAGTTACCCACTGACCAAAAGCAGGTAGCATCTCAGCAGCAAAAGCCGTAACAGGATCTTTATAAGGATCGGTGATAAAAACACCATTAGAAGAACCTCCCCATTCTCCTCCAGACAGGTAAAAAGGGCCAAAACCATGCTCTTCTGGAGTGATTAAAGAACCAGAACATTGTGCAGTTGCTACAGTGGCAATGGCATTTAAAATATATTCCCCTTTAACAGGTTTAAACGTCTTATCAAATGTAATTCTGGCAATAGAAAAGTCTGCTTCAATATTATTGATCAAGGTATAGGTCCCATCTTCATTTTTTAATAAACCAGCCCCATCAGCCATAGACCCGTAAATAAAATTCGGGCTTTCTTCCAGTTGATCTTCCGAGGATAAAATCGGATAAACATCTACGGACGAAAATTCGGAGGTTAATTTTAAAAAATTTGGACTGATAGAATGGGCTTTAAATTCCACTTCAGATACAGGAACTGGTATTACTTCTTCCGGCTCCCCCCCTTGATTAATTTTATCATTACAAGATGATAAAATGATTAATCCAATTAAACTAAGTTGATAAAAATTTTTCATCATTTTTTGTGGTTTAATAATATCTACCACAAAGAAAATGACGCAATATTACCTGTTAATAAACCTAGGATTAAGGTACTGTTATACTTAAACTACTTCATTTTAATAAATATTTAATACCTATTTAAACCTAAATATGGTGTGGATTTTTTTTATTTTTCCAGGTTAATTTTTTTTCAATTGGTCAAAGAGATTCACTTCAAATTTCCCCTTAGTACTCCAAGTATAAAGTTTTTAATTTCATTCACTTTTCTACCAATTTTAAAAAGGAATTTTCTGCTTTCAAGTTGAAAGCAGAAAATAAATTATAACAGAGTGAAGGGATTTCCTTTCATCCTTGGAAAACTACACTCTGTCCATTGAAGAAAAGACCAAATATTTAGAAATCTGCCAAGAGTACACAAACTACCCTGTTTTCAATCTTCCCTGTTCATTTCTAACTTTTTGCCACAATTTGGAAACCTGAAGAAGTATGAATCAAAGAAAATTGGCGCCTTTGAAACAACACTCTAAACCCTTAGCTTAAAGGCTCAGAAAGGAATGAAATATAAGCCGGATTAAAGGCAATCAAACTCTCAATTTTTTTAGTTCTAGGAAGGGGTTCTTCATAACTCCAGGCGAAATAATCTGAAGTAGGTTGAGTTTTCAAATTCCAATAAGTAGCATCCCCTTTAATAGGACAAGCACTGTGTCTTCCTGCTTCTTTCTCCAATTCAACTTTTACATCTTCTTTGGGAATATAAAAAACAGGATCGTAAACGGTTTTGGCAACTTCTTTTAAAATTAAGGCATGAGTTGATTCCGCTATAATTTGATCGTTATATTTTAAAGTTAATTTCCTTTGATAGGGATCAATTACTGCGTAATGTCGTTTTTCTATATTCTCCATCGTTTAATTTTTTGGCCTTTAGGCATCTGAAACTTCTTTATGAGCAACCAACTTTTCTCCTTTCTAAAATAACACTTTAAAACCCTTTAACAATAAATCAAACTCAATTTTTAGAAATCCTTTCATGATTTAAACACTCACACCAAAACTTAAATAAATCACTATTAACCAATACTATAATCCTATCATCAGCTATCCGAAAGAAAGCCGTTATATCCCTATCTCTTCCATTTTCTTACGATTTCCATAAAAATCATACAAAAACCTGTTCCGGATCATATTTTTTAACCCTTCCAACATGGAATTTTACCTATCAATATTAGGAGACCAAAGAAGCAGCTATGAGAAAGTTATGGAATACCCTGATCCCTCCCCCACAGTGGCGCTTACCGGTGATATTCGTCCTGGGAGCATTTTTTAGTCTGGTAGCTTATACCCTTTACGTATCAAATGCAGTGACCTACCTATCGGATGACCCAAAGGCTTGTGTCAATTGCCACATCATGGCACCACAATACGCCACCTGGACGCACAGTTCACATCGTGAAAATGCCAACTGTAATGATTGCCACGTTCCCCAAGACAATGTCTTTCGAAAATACTTTTTTAAAGCCAAAGACGGTTTACGCCATGCTACCCTATTTACGCTTAGAGCAGAACCGCAGGTGATTCGAATCCATGAAGCCGGAATGAAGGTGGTACAAGAAAATTGTAACCGCTGCCATTCACATCAAAATGAGAAAGTTTCCACCTATGGAATTACCCTGGATGATGTGGAGCATGGAAAGGGAAAACTTTGCTGGGATTGTCATCGGGAGGTACCACATGGAAAAGTCAACAGCCTTTCTTCAACGCCAAATGCCCGGGTGCCTTTGCCGGAATCTCCGGTACCAGAATGGCTAAAAGCAGGACTGAAAGAAGAATAATTAAACAATTAAAACACCTAATGAAGAATACTTACTGGCATATAAATTTTTAGCGCTATGGATAATTTAAGTGAAAAAGTTCAAAAAAAACCCTGGATTGGTTGGTTGTTGTTTTTAGCCACTTTGGTGATCGTCTTTTCTTTAGGCTTACTTTCCTCCAGCATAACAGAACGAAGATTAGAAGCGACCTTAGTCACGCAACCTAACCCAATTGAAGGAATAGAAGCACGAAACGGCGTATGGGAACCATACTACCCTCGGGAATATCAAAGCTGGAAGGAAACTTCCAAGCAAGATTTTGTCAGCAAATACAATGGCAATATGAATCGTGATATGCTGGAGGAAGATCCGAACCTGGTGGTCCTTTGGGCTGGTTACGGTTTTTCAAAAGACTACAATGCCCCAAAGGGCCACTCCTATGCCGTAGAGGATATTCGACAAACCCTTCGAACAGGCGGACCAAAAGATGAAAATGACGGCCCCATGCCTGCCACCTGCTGGACATGTAAGTCTCCGGATGTTCCCCGCTTAATGAATGAAATTGGTGTAGAAGAATTTTATAAAGGGAAATGGGCCGGAAAAGGTCATGAAATTGTAAACCCAATTGGATGTGCCGACTGTCATGATCCTGAAACCATGAACCTGCAAATCACCAGGCCAGCTTTAGTGGAAGCCTTTGAAAGGCAAGGAAAGGACATCAGTCAGGCATCCCATCAAGAGATGAGATCACTTACCTGTGCTCAATGTCATGTGGAATATTACTTTAAAGGAAAAGGAAAATACTTAACCTTCCCTTGGGATAAGGGCACTAAGGTAGAAGATATGGAGGCCTATTATGATGAAATTGAGTTTTCGGACTGGACGCACAAGCTAAGCCGTACCCCAATGATTAAAGCCCAACACCCGGGTTACGAAGTATGGCAACTGGGCATCCATGGACAAAGAGGTGTTTCCTGTGCGGACTGTCATATGCCTTATAAAAGTGAAGGGGGACAAAAATTTACGGATCACCGTATACAATCTCCACTCAACAATATTGCTAATTCCTGTCAGGTATGTCACCGGGAGTCTGAAAAAGAATTAATTAAAAATGTTTACGAAAGGCAAGATGCCATCATGGAAAATCGGGCCAAGTTGGAAAGAGAATTGGTGAAAGCCCATATTGAAGCAAAATTTGCCTGGGACAAAGGAGCCACAGAAGCCCAAATGAAAGAGGTATTAAGAAACATACGGCACGCTCAATGGAGATGGGACTTTGCAGTGGCTTCTCACGGTGGTTCTTTCCACGCTCCTGTTGAAACTGCCCGAATTATTACCAGCGCTTTGGATAAAGCCTATCAGGCCCGTTTGGGATTGACCAGAGTACTCATTGAACTAGGATATAACCAGGAAGTTCCAATGCCAGATCTTACAAATAAAGAATTAGCACAAGAATATATTGGTCTGGATATGGAAAAACTCCATACTGAAAAAGAGGAATTTTTACATACCATTGTCCCTGAATGGCTGGAAACTGCCAAAGCAAGAGAGGCCAGTTTCTAAACATGAATCTCTTAATCTAAAGATTCCATTTTTACTTATCCTTCCAGGCCCGGGGTCTGGGGGGAATTAATTTAAAAATCAATTTCAAAAAGGGATTCCTCCTTTCTAATTGATTTTTAGAACAAAGTCGAACCTGTTGATACAAACTGAATGAAAAGTAATAATCAATTAACAAA
>NZ_SMMB01000300.1 GCF_009711365.1 Xanthovirga aplysinae
CATGAGTTATTTCTGCAAGTATATATTCCTTAGGTAATTGATTATTTTCAAATTGCGTAAGGTCCCTAATGATTTTTCTTGTTTCATGATCATTATTTGAAAATCTGGTAAGGATTTTCGAACCAGTTGGCCCACTGAGATCATACACCTGGACCATGTCATTTTCATTTTTTTTACCTAAGTGCCTAAGCCTTATGCTAAAGGTTTCGGGAAGAAAATCATAATTATCAGTTTTTAAAAAATCTTGAACTACATGGTCTGTTAATTCAATAGTGCTCTTTTTTTCTTTTAAACACTCAAGGTATTTCTCGAGAAGAAAATTTTCCCATTTGCCCAATGTGAACTTTTCTTCCGAGGAATTGGGATAAGAAACATCATTTATAAGCTCCTCTTCATTAGATAGGTTATCACTATTTTGAAATCCAATACCATATTTATCATCCAAGGCTAATACCAAAGGAACTGCTGCATCTCCATATTTTTGTGTGAAATTTTCTGCAAATTCAGTAATACTTGTTTTAGAATCTTTTTCAGTTACATTATAAAGAAGCTTAATGACTTTTTTAATGTCATTTTGAATATTTCTATTAATTTTTCCATTAAATAAAACACTTGAAACTGACGTATTAAAGAGCCTAGATAAATCTTTAGTCTCTAATATTTCATTAACTTCAGATTCCAACTGTTTATATGAATGAAGTTCGACTCCTACACCACTATCTATTTCATCAAGAAAGGCTTTGATTTTATTGAATTTTTCTAGAAAAAATTGATGCTGAGGCTCATCTTTTTCCCAGGATTTTAGCTTATTTATAAAGTAAGAAATAGTGTTGTCTCCTAATACTGATAAATTAAAATCACTCACTAATACCTTATATTGAATGAGGCTATTTATATAGTTTGTTGAATCTGTTAGATTAAAGCCATGATTTAAAAGTAGATTGACAAGGTCCTCAAATGAGGTTCCTTTTATAGATCGATTTAGAACTTCCTCTAGATACTTATTATAGTCAATACGACTAACCTTATATATTTTTTTTT
>NZ_SMMB01000114.1 GCF_009711365.1 Xanthovirga aplysinae
CATGAATTTTCATGCGCATCAGGATGGTGAGTCTAATATTATTCAAGGTGTAAACTTTCTTGGTGGATTTTTTGTGGCCGATGGAAATAACAACAATGACAATAATTTTGATTTTTATGCCGATCAGGAAGGGGAATTTAATGAAATAATAGGTAATAATGCCATTTTAGGGAACAGAAATGATGATAATGTGCTGAGAATTCGGGCTTATCAAGATGGGAACTCCAATGTTTTGAATTTTACTAACCTGATTGCTGGTAATAACAATGACGATAATCATCAGGGAGCCTGGATTAACATTAATGGGGATTTAAACGATATAGGAGATCCCGATTTTGATGATTTTAATTTGGGAAATAATATAATCAT
>NZ_SMMB01000009.1 GCF_009711365.1 Xanthovirga aplysinae
ACCCTGTGCATGAATCAAAATTTGACCCTGGGTTTGAGGCCGAAACAATAAGCTGATAAACGATTGAATTTTCAATAGTAGCCTTGCCTGAATTGCCCTCTTTGAAGTCAATTAATCCCACCTCTTTTAGCTTTAATCTAGCCTTCTTTATCGTGTTCCAGGACAGGCCCTTAATACCATCTGTCATTTGCTTTTTAGAATGACGAATA
>NZ_SMMB01000469.1 GCF_009711365.1 Xanthovirga aplysinae
AAAATATTTTATGTATTTTTATTGCTACCGAAATGGTTTTTTAAACAAATTAGTTTGTTTTAATTTGAAAATATTTGATTAATGAAAAGGCAATTATTTTTTACAATATTTCTTTTTTTAGGGTTTACTAGTGTCCTTGGTCAAAATGTGGATAAGCAGGAAATTGATGGGATTGAAGATTTGGAATATCTGGAACGATTTATCAATAAAAAAGATAACCAACTAGAGGGTTTTAAGAAAAATTTAGCCATAATTAATAAACTCTTAATTATCATTGAAACCCATGCCCAGCTGGATTATTTTACCTTAGAAAAGGATGTGGACAAAATTAAATCTTTTTCTTCTTCTTCCGATAAAAAGGAGGTTTTAGCATCTTTTGAGAATCTAACAGATTATTTAGCCGAAGGAATTATCGAAATTTACCGAGCAGTTTCAACTACTGAGGCGGAAGTATTAGAAATTGAGGAAGCTATCCCTGATCCTTCCGCTTTATTGGACCAAATTCTTGTAATGGAGGACCTAAGATTTTTGGAGGCAGACAAAGGGATTGAACCTAAGGGGCTAACCAGTTTTCAGCAAAGTCTTTCGGTTGCCCAATTGGTTTCTAAAAGAGATAGTTTAATTACCGGGATTACTAAAGCTTTAGAAAAACAGGAGGATAAGCTTTCGAAGCAGGTTGCTCAATTAGAAGCGGATATCTTCCAGGCTAGTCGAAAAAGATTTGAATTGCATAATGTTTTAAAAAAGGAGCATGATAAAACGATTTTTCAATGGGGTTTCCCTGTATTTATAGCGTTTATTTTAACCATATTTTTGTTTCCCCTTTGGTTTTATTTCAAAAAGCAGGAGTCGGGCTCCGATGCTTTTGAGCAACTTTATAAATTGATTTATGGCAGTGGTTTAATTACTGAAATTGTTACCGTCTTTTTACTTACTTCGACCATACTTTTACTTGGCATTACTGAAAAATTGGAAAGTGAAATCCTAGGGACTCTTATTGGAGGTATTTCGGGTTATGTGCTTGGACGGTCGCTTAATGCCAAGAAAAAGGAGGAAATGGACTGATCTACTTTCCTGAAAGTTGGATTTAAGTTATGAGTAGGGTTAATTATCGCTAACAATAGCCTAATATATCCCATTAATGCTTAATTGTTTCCTATAAATAAATATTAATATATGGGTTTATACTTTATAAAATGGGATATCTTTAAAAAACTAAAGTTGAGTAGAGAAAAGTATTACATGGGTTTGTAATTGGGCTTATGGATAGGATATAGGGGCCTCCACCTAGTAGAAAGATACCTTTCCTCATACGGTATTACTTCCACTTTAAGGTGCTACTGGAAACAATTACGCATATTAGATAGGTGGAAAGAATTTTTTAACAACTCCCCTTTTCTTTGGCTTGGGGAGTTGTTAAAATTCTTATTCACAGCAACCTAGAAATTCTGTATCAGGAATGCAAGGAAGACTAGAAAGAATAGGCCCACAAGGAGAACTAGCATTACAAGGAAAATTGATTGAAAACTTACAAATGAAGGTTTCCAATCCCGCCCCCTTTACTGTATTTACTTTTTCATTTTGAAGGGATGTTACAAAGCTTTGTACTTCAATTTGTCCTAAGTTTAGTTTTTTCTTTTTCATGAAAAATAAAATTAAAAGATTACACTTTGATTAAAACAGAGGCTCCAAAAGAAGAAGGTTAAATTAAAGGAAATTGTTTTTTAAAAAATGGAATAAATAGTCATAGATTTCTTGAGGCTATTGGCTTGATT
>NZ_SMMB01001209.1 GCF_009711365.1 Xanthovirga aplysinae
TCTTTGCAAATAGGTTAAAATTTCGCTAATATTCTATAATTAATTATTTGAAACATCAAATCAATTGAAGATAAAATATATCAAAATATTATTAAAAATTTCCACAAAAATATTTTATAATTATAAAACATATCACTACAAAATATCAAAAAAATCAACGAACTTTAATTTTAATAACATTAAATAGCGAGCCAATGAACTATTGAATTACTAATAAGACAAAACATTATTTATCTATAGAAATTGGACCAAAACAAAATTGTTTAAACTGACAATTAATGGCAAGTATTAAAAATAATCTCACAGGGGAAATCACACTTTTAAATTCGCAGCATGTGTTTGGCAGGAGCAAACACAACCATACTTGCATTTTGGAAAGTGATGTTTCTAAATCGCACGCTACCATCTGTTGGAAAGACGGAAACTGGTATTTGCAAGACCATAGCAGAAATGGCACCCTAATCAATGGGGAATATATTAGACATACTTCCATAAAACTCTTGAAAGGGGCTCAAATTCAATTTGGGGAGGACAAATCTACCCAATGGACTCTGCTAAATTTACAAGTCCCCACATCCTATCTTAAAAGTATGGAGGGAGAAAAAAGTATCATTGAACTAACTTCCTGTCACTTACTTCCCAATGAAGAAAAGCCTATAGTGTCCATTTATCAAGGAATAGAAAAAGAATGGAAGGCAGAAATTAATGACACCCTAATGGAATTAGAACATGGGAACACTTATGAATTTTTAAATACAACATGGCAATTTATTCAAAATGAAATACTGGAGGACACCTTGGACTATGGAGAGGCAACCAAGGAAGCCAAATTTCACTTTTACTTAAGTGCTGATGAGGAAAAGGTAAAGATTATCATTAACATTAATGATTTGGAGTTAAACCTAGGAGAGCGTATCCACCACTTTATATTATTGCTATTGGCCAGAAAAAGGTTGGTGGATCTAAATCATGGGTACGATACTCCAGAACAAGGATGGATGAGCACCGATGAATTAACCCATAAACTCGGGAAAGAACTTGTTAAAGAAATAGATGCCTATTATTTGAATTTACAAATTCATCGGCTGAGAAAACAATTAATAGAAATAAATCCATTTGGACATCAATTTACTGATGTCATTGAAAGAAGAAATGGAGAGATCCGCTTTGCTTATCGCAATTTTGAGATATCAAAGGAAGGGCAACCAAAGGGGAATTTGTTGCCTGAAATAAAAAATTTAAGCTTTTACAATTAAGTAGGATAATATCGGGATATATCCGTATTCACTATTCATTAGGGGAAAGATTTTTTATAAAAGACTGGATACGGGAAGGGCAATATTAATAATTATGGGGAAACAATTAATTGATCAGACACTTGAACCAGTACTAACTCTGGACAATTATGTTTCTCTCCAAAAAATCGGAGAGGGAGGCTATGGCCTAGTGTACAAGGCCAAACAATTGAGTACAGGGCAAACCGTGGCCCTAAAAACCCTAAAGTTCCAAGACTCCTTAGATCCCCAAAAGAAAAATCACCAGATTGCACGCTTTGAAAGGGAAACCCGTCTTTGTGCAGAAATTAATCACCCTCATATCGTTAGACTTCTCGATAAAGGTTTTACTAAAAATGGGGAACCCTTTGCGGTATTTGAATATGTCTCAGGAGAAACACTCAAAGATCTCATCATTCAAAAAGGAAGTTTATCCGCCAATGATACCAAGGAATTAATGGGCCAGGTATTGGATGCCTTGGCTTGCGCCCATACCAAGGGTATTGTGCATAGAGACCTGAAGCCCCATAATATCATGGTAACCCAAACAGGCTCCAAATCACATGTTAAAATACTGGATTTTGGGATAGGCGCATTTACCCATCATTTTCGAAATCTGGATTATAAAAGCTTAACCCTAACTCAGGAGGTGGTAGGCACTCCTGCCTACAGTGCGCCGGAACAATTGAGAGGTGAACCCCCTACGATAAAATCTGACCTTTATGCCTGGGGCTTAATCCTTCTGGAGTGTTTAAGTGGGGAAACTGTTATGAGGGGAGATTCTATTGCTGAAGTGTTCCAACAACAGCTAAGTGCTGCCAATGTTCCTTTTCCTCCCTCCATTGCAGGCCATCCCTTGGCGGATTTACTTCGCCGAGTACTGGAAAAAAACCCTCGTCTACGTATTGCAAATGCGCCTACGCTTTTTGAAGAGTACACAGGGATTAATTTCAGCACCTTGGTGGGAGAAATCAATCCACAAAAACTTACCGTAAAACTAGAAGAAGCCCTTACACAAGCCAATCAGTTGGCTTGGAATAGTGCAAAAAGTGAAAGACGGCAAATTACAGTGCTTTGCGTCAAACTAAGTCTATTAATCCCTAACAAGTCTTTGCTGGATTTAGAGATATTGGATACCATCCAAAAAGATCAAATGAATTTATGCATAGATACCGCCATTCGTTTTGGAGGACATATTGCCGGGTCCCTGGCCGACAATGTGATGATCTATTTCGGTTATCCCCAGATCAGTGATAATGATGCCCGGCGAGCAGGAAGGACTGCCCTTGAACTCGTGAGCCAGGTCCAAAAACGAAGCGCACTACTTTTTGACCAGCAGGGCATCCAATTGGATATTCGAATGGGCATGAACTCTGGTACGATTTTAACAAGACATCACAATACGCCGGTGGGCATGGTACCCAATTTGGCTTTCAACCTCTTGTACAACGCTAAACCAGGTACTGTACTAGTGGGGGAAACCACAAAAAAATTATTAAATCCTTATTTGAAATTTGAAAAAGCAGAAAAGTATCACTACCCTAATGCGGCTGTACAATCATACCTACTGACCGGTGAACGCCAGACCGAGGCCCTTTCATTTTTAAATCCTTGGAGTGCCAACCGGAAAATGATTGGTCGGGAAAAGGAACTCCAAAAACTGTTAGATTTCTGGACGGGAGTAAAAGGAGGCAAAGGCCAGGCAGCTCTCATTCAGGGACAGGCAGGAATTGGAAAATCCAAATTGATTTATGAAGGCAAAAAATGCCTCAGGGATAAAGGATACCTTGTAGCGGAATGTCGGTGTCTCCCTGAACACCAAAACAATGCCTTATATCCTTTTTTTGAGCTATTGAAAAAACATCTGGGAATACAAGATACGCATAAATCCTCAGCCATTATTCCTAAACTGGAAAAAGCCCTGGAAGGAGTGCATTGCGAAATAAAAACATCATTGACAATTCTCTGCTCCTGGCTTTCCATTCCTTTAAACGATTCCTATCAACCCTCCCAGGCTTCTCCGGAAGAACAAAAAAAGATCCTTTTCGAAACCCTGGAAAAATGCATCCTACATTTTGGGGTGGGCAAATCATTTCTGTTGATTGTGGAAGATTTACATTGGATAGATCCAACCAGCCTAGAGTTTCTGGACCGTTTATTACAATCAATTAATAAAGAAAATTATCTTTTACTTTTAACCGCAAGACCAGAGTTTGAACCTAATTGGGAAGGACATACATTAAACATCCTTAAGCTAAACAACTTAAAGAAATCCTTTACCAAAGCATTAGTGGAAGGGGTACTGGATCAAAAACCCATTGAAGAAGCGGCCCTTCAATATATTGCCCAAAGGACAGATGGAATACCTCTATTTATTGAGGAACTTACTCATATGTTGCTCGATCAAAATTATTTGATCTTTAAAAATGAAAAGTATCAATTAGTAGATAATTTGGATGAAAAATCGGTTCCAGTTACCCTCAAAGATTTACTAAACGCCCGATTAAACAGATTGGGTTTGGCCAAGGAAACCGCCCAAGTAGCTGCCACCATTGGAAGGGAATTCAGCTACGAACTCCTTTTGAAAGCTTCACTACGAGACGAAGCCATGGTACAGGCAGACTTGGACCTACTCATGAATGCGGACCTAATTTATCGCCAAAGACGGGTGAATGGAGAAAGTTATATCTTTCGTCATGCTCTCATTAGGGATGCTGCTTATGGAGGGATGGTTAGTTCTATAAAAAAAGAAACCCATGCCCGAATTACCACAATTCTCAAAAATGAGTATGCAGAACAAGTAGCTGAAAACCCTTTTGAGGTGGCCTATCATTCAGCCGGTGCTTTTGACTTTAAAGAAGCCTCGGACTACGGGATAAAAGCAATTAAAAAGCAAATTGAAAATTCGGCCAATAAAGAAGCTTTAAAGCTAAATGAATTAATTCTAAAATGGATAAAACAAATTGAAAATAAATTAGAAGGAAACCAATCAGAGCTGAGACTCAACGTAAGTATGCTGCCTGTGTATACCATGACTAGTGGTTGGGGAAATGAAAAACTGGAAACGCTAGTCCACAGAAACCACGAATTAATTAACTATATTCAAGAACATGGAAAAGAGGAAAAAAGCCCCGAAATAGAGGACCAAATATTAAAGAGTGAATGGATTTTATTTTCCAATTATCACAGTCAGGCAAAGCGAAAAAAAGCCAGAGAATTAGGGGAAAGCATATTAAAAAAAATTAAGGGCACCCAAAATAACCACAGGTTAGAAATGGTAGTTTCGGCTTTTTTAGGCCAAGCATATATTAGTGATGGAGATTTCCAACTCGCAAAAAAAATGTTAAAAACAGTTCTTAATTGTTGCGAAAAAAAGAAAGATTATAATATCCATATTGAATACGGGTTTGACCCCTATGTTCATGCAAAGGGCAATTTATCTCTTTTAACCTATTCACTTGGTTTCCCTGAAACAGCATTGCTATATACAGAACAAGGAATTAAATATGCAAAACTTACAAAAAATAAAACAATCATTTCAATTGCTTATGTATTTGGGTCTCTTTTAGCGGCCTTATTAAATAAAAAGGCAGAAACCAAAAAACTATTAAAAGAGGCATACAAAATATACGAGGGTAAAATTCCAAATGATTTCATTGAAGGGCTACTTTTCATAATAGAAGATTGGTCTAATAATAGTACCACTCAATCAAGGAAAATTTTAAAAAAATTTCTTATTGCTAAACAAAACACTTCTCTCTCTTGGTATGAGCTTTTATTGGCAGATACTTATTTAAATAAGGGAGATTTTTCTGAAGCAAAATCACTCATGTTATCATCAATAAATCGGGGAAAAAAACATAATGAAAATTGTACTTTTTCCATTTCTTTTCGCCTTCTAGGCTTAGCTTGCTATAAACAAAGTCAACATTTGTCGAAAGAATCGGAAAAATACTTCCTTGAATCCATAATGATTGCTCAAAATCAAAAAACATCATGGCTTGAATTACAAGCCACATTTGATTACTGTAAAATTCTATTACAGGAAAACAAAAAGGAAAATATTAAAAAGATGTTAAGTCCGGTATTAAATAAAATAACTGAAGGCTTTCAAAGCAAATTGTATTTAAATGCCAACAAGTTATTAGAAAAACTAAATAAATGTTAAACCATTGAATGTGAACTATATAACAGAATAGTTTTCATTCACAAAAATTCTAAATCATGAAAACTGAAATACTAGAAAAAAGGCCTACACAATCAAATTTCTCTAACTCCTATGATGATCTTGTTAACAGACTAAAAAAACTTGAAAGAACAGAAATTCAAGGAATTGAGAATATGGAAGATCCTGAAGCTAAAAATAAGAAGGTAAAAGAAATAGAAACAAAATACAAAACCCTGCGGATCACAACAAAATATGCTCATCTAATAACTATGACGGGGATGTATGAAGGTTTTTATAAAGCTTTTACCAGCTCAAGCAAAAGTAGAATAAGATTTCTAAAAGACGATCATTTAAAAATTGGCGTTAACAAAGAAAATTTAGGAGAAATAAAAGACAAGGAGGAAAAAGGATTTGAACAATTAGACCCTTCTGCATGGGTGGAGTGGAAAGGTTGCGAAATGTACATACCTGAAAAAACCCATATTGTACTTAACCCCAATCTAACCTGGCCAACTCTTTACATGCGCTCCGAAGATGGGGAAATTACAATAGATGAAAGAGCCTGGGGAGCAGAAGTATATAGTTATCCCGAAGAATTAATAAATGACAACAGTAATAATAAAAAAAGCTCCCTTGGAAAAAACTCAGAGTTCAATCAACTTACTGTTGAAGTAAAGGAAAAATTAGAAGAGTTCCATATTGTCATAGAACTTCCCTTTGCCTCTCCAAGAGCTGATGTACTTACAAAAGTAAATTTCTGCGACAAAAAAGAGGCTATTATTTTAACTACAATTTGTTAAGAAAATGCCCATATAACTAAAGGAAATCGAGTTAAATATTTAAATAAATTGACTAGTAGGGATTATCAGGACTGAATTGGTATGGGGTAAACTTACAATTTTGATAATCGACGAAAATGTTATATAAGTACTCTTCTGTAGGTTTCTTGAAGTATCAATTTTTATTAGATCAGCTATCATAAATGAGTCGTGATTTTCCCTAGTCTTTTTTAAAAATAAAACAGAGTTGTATAATTAAAAAAGCTCTATCAATTTTCAAAAAAACTATTGTGCTTGTTAAAAAACCAAGATTAAGAAGTTCCTTTCGCTTGGAACGAATAAATAAGGAAAGTGTGTTGCTCGTATCCGAAAATACAAGTGTGATGCTTTCCAATGCTTCTCATACCACTGTTCTAGAAGAAATTGCCAATAATAAGTTAACTATTGATGAGCTCCTACTAAAACTGATGGATAGGATACCGGCTCATCTTATTTTTCAAATCATTAACGAATTGGAAAAGAAGGGTTACATCACAGATGGAGAAACTTCATTTTCAGATGCACAAAATGCTTATTGGGAAACTTTAGGCTTTAATACCAAACGTCTCGAAAATATTTTTTATGAAAAAAAAATCTCTTTGCAATCTATTGGGGAAATAGATCCATCTGAATTTTTAAACGCATGTGAAGAAAGCGGAATACAAATTGATCAAAAGTCCTCCCTTCATATCGTTTTAACAGACGATTACAATCACAAAGAGCTCAATCAAATCAACAAAAAGTTCAGGGAAAGTAAAAAGCCCTGGTTGTTAGTTAAACCACATGGGACTGAATTATTAATTGGCCCTTTTTTTGTCTCTGGAAAAACTGGCTGTTGGGAATGTCTTAAACACAGGTTAGATTTAAATCAACCAGAAAAAAGCTTTTATCAATCTCTAAAAAAGAAGGAAGATGGTCCTCGTAGACCGACAATAGGCCATCCCAGCTCCACAAATATTGCTCTTAACATAGCGGTATTGGAAATAATAAAATTCTTATACTCGGAAAGTGATCATCGATTGGTAGGCAAAATTCTACAGATGACCACCCAAAGTATGAAAACTACTTTCCACACTTTAGTGAAAAGACCACAATGCAAGGTTTGTGGAAACGAAAAAATAATTAAAAAGAAGCCTACAGCCATTCACCTTAAAAAAGACACATCCATCAATAATAAATTGGGGGGATATCGTCTACATTCCCATGAAACAACTTTTGAAAAATATAAACACCACGTTAGCAACTTAACAGGGATAATCCCCAGTCTGAAAGCTTATCAAAAAGATGGGACAACGCTTATTCACAATTATTCTTCTGGACGTAATTTGGCATTGCAAAGTACCTCCCTATTTTGGTTAAATCAGCACATGCGTAGTGGAAACGGTGGAAAAGGCAAAACTGCCCTCCAAGCCAAAACTGGGGCACTTTGTGAGGCCATTGAACGATACAGTCTGATGTACCACGGTCAGAATTACCGAATAAAATCCTCTCTATCAGAATTAAAAGAGGGTATCCATCCAAATTCATGCATGAATTTCAGCAAAAAGCAATACGAACAAAGAGAAGAAATTAATGCCAAGAATACGAAGTTCTATGCCATGACCCCCATCCCCTTCGATGAAGAGGAAGAAATGGACTGGACCCCGATATACTCTATAACTAATAATAGTTTCAAGTATTTACCCTCTTGTTATTGTTATGCTCAATATCCAGCCAGGGACGAGTTAAGGCTTTATGCCTACCCTGATTCGAATGGATCTGCAGCAGGAAACACTTTAGAGGAGGCTATTTTACAGGGTTTTCTAGAGTTAGTGGAGAGGGATGCAGTTGCCATATGGTGGTACAATCGCATTAAAAGACCGATGGTTGATTTAAAAAAAGCAAATAATCCTTATATCACCTCTATACTTGAATATTATCGATCCATTAATCGGAGTCTCACCGTTCTGGATATCACCACAGATATGGGAATTCCTGTATTTGTCGCCATATCCCACTCCTTAGAACCCAAACAACCAGATAAAATTCTTTATGGTTTCGGTGCACATTTGGATGCGAATATTGCACTTGAAAGGTCGATAATAGAATTAAATCAACTGCTTCCCATAGTAACCGGAGAAATCATTTTAACAAAAGACCCAGTCTTTGTTGACTGGCTTAATCATGCCACGCTTGAAGAAAATGACTTTATGCTTCCTTTAGAAAATGAAGTCAAAAATATAGCAACAGATTATCCAAAGCTTTGCGAACCCAACCTTTATGATAGTGTACAATTTTGTGTTAATGCAGCAAAAAGGAACCAAATGGAAACCCTTGTTTTGGATCTAACCCAACCAGATATTGAAATGCCTGTAGTTAAGGTAATGGTACCTGGGCTTCGTCATTTTTGGAAACGAACTGCTCCGGGAAGATTATACGATGTACCTGTGAAAATGGGATGGCTAAATGAGCCGTTAAAAGAAGAGGAATTAAACCCAATTGGCATTTTTGTTTAAACCTTCATTTTTAAATTAAGAGAAAAAATGAAATTCAAATCATACAATAATCTTTCCTTTAAAAAAACCGATTATTACAACAGACTACCTCCTAAGGAAAAAGAAGCATTTGATATACTTTCTACAGTTTTCCACTTTAAAACCAACAACTATGTTTTAGAAAAACTCATAGACTGGAAAAATGTGGAAACAGATTCTATATATCGTCTAATTTTTCCTCGCAAGGAAATGCTTAATCCGGCCGATTACGAGCAATTAACCCTCATGCATAAAGCAGGCATAAGTATGGAAAGCCTTGGGCCTTTTATTGAAACCATCCGAAAAAAGATGAGTCCCAAACTCAAGTATCCCGAAAAAAGCATTCCAAAATTAAACGGGCTTAAATTACAGGGAGCTTGGCAAAATTTCGGGACTATAATCAACCTTTATCCTGATCCCATGGTAAAAACCTGTCACGCTTATTGTTCCTATTGTTTCCGCTGGATAATGTTCAAAAATACAGAAGTTCAAAATAGCAATTCTTATTCGGACCCTAATACCCCTGTAGAATATATTCGATCACATCCAGAAATCACAGATGTACTTTTTACGGGAGCGGACCCCCTAGTAATAAAGGCTGATAAAATAAAGGAGTATATCGACCCTATTTTAGCCATTGATTCGGTAAAAGTTATTCGTATCAGTACCAAATCATTGGGTTGGTGGCCTTATCGGTTTACCACCGATTCAGATGCGGATGAACTACTTTCTCTATTCGAGTACATTATTTCAAAGGGAAAGCACCTAAATATTTGCGCCCATGTAACTCATGTTAAGGAACTAGAAAATGAAATAGTACAAAAAGCTATCAAACGCATTCAGGCTACAGGAGCCATCATCAGATGCCAAGGGCCGATTGTAAAGGGAATTAACGATACAGCAGAAGACTGGATTAACCTGTGGAACAAACAAATCCAATTAGGTCTAATACCCTACTACATGTTTGTGGAAGCAGAACACAATTCGGAAAATTGTTTTCGAATTCCCCTAGCAAAAGGTCTAAACATTTTTCAAACTGCTCAAAAACAAGCAACTGGTTTAGCACGTACTGTTCGAGGCCCCGTTTTTATGAATGACCATCACCGCATCCTAATCGATGGTGTGATAACCATTCAAAACGAAAAGTTTTTTGTTTTAAAATCACTTCAGGCACCACCTAACACCAAAGGAGAAGGAAGTTTAAAACTTATTCCTTATGATGAAAACACAAAAGACCCAGGTGACCTGGTAGCCTTATTTAGTGAGGACTACGAAAAAGAGTTGACTTACTAATCATTAATATCCCCCGGCATAATAATCCTTCCCTCTAACAGAGGAATCGGTTATTGTACCGGGAAATAAACTCACCACATTATCTACTCCTCCTCCGCACCAAAATTTCCATTTCCTAATATTTTCCTCCCCCTTTGAAAAACAAATTTTCATAAAACTTGAAACTCACTTCACAAAAGAAAATTCTCCAAATTGAAGGGGATGAAATATCATGAAATATTTTCTTTCCTACATTTCCTATAGATTAGTAATATCAAAAAAAACAGAGAGTTGAGGATATTGAGGAGCCTGAAAATAACTTCAGGTTAGAATCAGATCCTGCTTTCACTGAAAGAAATAATGATTAGAAAGCAAAAAAGGATTTCTAGAGGTAACCCCAAAGTTAGTTGGCTTGACCTCTTAAAATCAAACTAAATTGAAAGGAGATTAAAGATGGATATTATTACTGGAAGTGTGAGTACTGATGGCAAAGAAATTCACGGAAAGGGTTTTAATGTTGAAGTACAAACGGTGAAAAATGGGTGGACTACCTTTTGTATCTACCTAACAAATAATAAAAAAATTGAAAACTATTCAGTGGTGTGTCAAAAGGGTCCCATCCACAATGATGATCCTCTTTTGACAGCATTCACGGGTGAAAACCTCCTGCAGGTGGTTACAAAAACCCAAGGAGTGAAACCAGGCTTAATGGCATTTAACTTTATAGCCGTAAGGTACAATTGATCCATGAAATAATTTTAATTGAATTTCTCTCACAAGCATAGTTTAACCTACACCTCCTTTTTGAAGGAAAAATCAACCTAAACAAAAATGCTGCGGTAATCCAAACATGGAAAAAAATCGCAGCTTTTTTTCTTCACTTCCTATCCTAACTTAAAGTAACCTTAAGGACACCATCAAACATAAATAACTGGTTTTCAAAACCACACCCTTCATCCTCAAGCTAATTCCCCTTAATAAAACTTCCTTCCTAAAATCCAGACCATGACTTGTTTTTCATCAAAAGGAAAGAATCCTCTTCTCTACAATTTAGTTTCAAAAAAAAGCCATGACTTTCTAAACAAATAGAAAATCACGGCCTTTTAAGTTTAAAAAATACCAGCCTGCGGCAAAAAATGCAGGAAAAATATCCTACAGCCTAATCCAAATGGCTGGTCGCCAAGTAATACCTCCCTCAACATTTATCCAACTTCCTTGACGATACCTATAACCTGGACGCCTTTTTACCCACACTCCATCAATCCACACATATCTTCCTCTTCGAGCATTCCATTCATAGTAACCATCTACCCAAAAATAGTTTCTTCCAGGGCGGGCAGGTTTTCTTACTCTTACAGGCCGTCGGGAAGGCAACCTCCTCTTTACCACCACATTTCTCTCATGTCCATGACCATGGTAAACTGTCCTTCCCCTTCCTGGTCTTACCACCTGCTTTTTTAACTTAACATGACCATGTTTATGAGGCTTATACACCTTCTTTTTGACGACAACCTTATCTTTTTTATTTGGCTTCTTTTTACCTTTATTT
>NZ_SMMB01000096.1 GCF_009711365.1 Xanthovirga aplysinae
AAATTGAGGGGTGGGATTAAGCCCAATTAGAGTAACAGGTATTCCTAGGAAAGTAAGAAAATTAATTGTTTATTAATGTAATTTTTTTGATCCTAAAACCTTTTTCCGTCTATCAGAAAAGTCGGTAGGAAGGTCTTATCTGTATTTTCGAATTAATACCCAAGGAGAAATATTTAGAAATGGAGCGAAGTGGAAACCCACTTTTATTGCCTTGAGTGGTATAGACTATCTCCAAAAACATGATCATTAAAGTATACTGGAAAGTTTAAAAGGCTTTAACAATTGCCTTATCTGAATTATTCCTTCTTATTTTTTAGATTTACCTGGACTTTGCTTCT
>NZ_SMMB01000359.1 GCF_009711365.1 Xanthovirga aplysinae
CCCTTTTTAAAACAGTAACTTCCTACCAGCATTTGCTGAAGTATTTGAAAACTACACCATCAACTTATTGGAAACATCATCATTTTTTTGGAAAATCCTCCAAAAGGGCTTTGTCAGGATTAGGAGATAAAAGTTTATTTAATATGGTGATAAATACGGTAGTCCCTTTACTCGCAGCCTATGGATTATATCAGGATAATACCATTTACATGGAAAGAGCTGTGCAGTTTTTGGAACAAATTCCCCCGGAAGAAAATAAAATTACTCGTTTATGGAAAGAATTGGGTTTTAAATCCCGAAGTGCTTATGATTCTCAGGCACAAATTCAACTTTACAATAAAATGTGTACCAAAAATAATTGTTTATCCTGTACGATAGGAACAGCTTTGATGAAGTCATCGGAGGTTTTAAAGACCACTTGATTGATTAACAAAAGGAAAATGTTTTACACCTAAAAGTACAAGAAATAATAGGATTGATTTTAATGGTTTGAAGTGGTTTTTTAATGCCTGAACGATTTGTTTTCCATACTTTTGCATTTTTGACTTTATTACTTCAATTTTCTTATTCTTAATTATCATTGCTTTTGGTTATGTTTTTTTTACTCAATTTGACGCTGTTGGGTATATTGACTTTTTGGTTTTACCGAAAATGGAAAATCTTTCCTTTAGGTGGACAAACCTTTTTGACAGGGTTGTTGGTAAAGTTTTTGGCAGGAATTTCTGTTGGTCTTCTTTATACATATTATTACAGGGGGGGAGATACATTTAATTTATTTCATGACGCCAGTACATTAGCAGATTTGGCTTTTAAAGATCCCTTTGCTTATTTGAATGCTTGTCTATGGAATGAAATTCCTGAATCCATTGCTTCTGGATTATTATTTTTACATCAGCCTAGAGCCTTGTTTGCCTCCAAATTGATAAGTATTATAAATTTAATTACTTATAATAATTATTGGCTTTCCTCACTATGGATGTCATTTTTTAGTTATATCGGTTTGTGGTTTTTAGCTAATTCTTTGACATCTATTTTTCCAACGAAAGAGAATGCAGCAACTATTTCCTTTTTGTTTTTTCCCTCAGTGGTTTTTTGGAGCGCCGGAATTCTTAAGGAAAGCATAATGATGCCCTTGATCAGCTTAATGATTGGATTAAGTTTGCCTTTTCTGCTACAGAAGGAAAGATTAGGTTGGAAACGGATATTTGTTCTTTTTTTTCTCTCTATTATTTTATGG
>NZ_SMMB01000140.1 GCF_009711365.1 Xanthovirga aplysinae
GTAGTTTGGTAAAAGATACTAACAAAGACTTGAGAAAAGGTTAAATTCAGGTACACTCTGATAGGTTTAAGAGGCTGTTGGGGAAGAAACGCAATCTTTTTCTAGTCTAAAGTTTATAAGGAGTATGATCTTACTTTTTTATAAGTCACTTCTTACGAAAATAAGACAAAATTAAACTTCTCCTTCTACTGGGTAATCTTTAGCTAGAGTAACTTTAAACCTGGTAAAAGCTCTTCAAAATCTGACCTAGTAAATGGTATAATCTGAATAGAAGAGGCATAAAGGTGTAATCTGGGCGAAGGACGAATAAGCCAGGTTCACAAAAAATATTGAGTTCTGTTGGTTTAATGGCGTTTGATTTAAATAAACTGAATTCTTTTTCATTTTTCAAAGCTAAGTCCATTTCCATTTCAAGTTTATCTATTCCCCATGATTCTTTTGCTTAAATTAGGCCAGTTTTTTG
>NZ_SMMB01000051.1 GCF_009711365.1 Xanthovirga aplysinae
GGCAAAGCTATGTCGCAAAGTATGCGGACTTACCTTTTTTCTTATGCCTGCTAGCATGGCAGCACGTTTAACAATTTTTTGTACGCTTGTAGAGCTGTACTTCTTTCCAATTTCCCCTTCTAACAAATACTCTTTGGGGCGGTAAATCAAATAATATTTCCTTAGGTCTGCTAGTAAATTATGACTCAATATAGTGTATCTGTCTTTGTTCCCTTTAGCATCTTTGATGTGGATGAGCATTCGATCAC
>NZ_SMMB01001023.1 GCF_009711365.1 Xanthovirga aplysinae
AAGCACTAAAAAGTCTAAAACACATTATTATATTAAGACAATAAATCCTAACTTTTACCTTTAGGGAAATAAATCGAAATAATAAAATTTATTAATGGAGGCCCTAAAATGTTTATTTGAAAAAATTCAGTAAGTTTGCCATCAGGTGTTCATGACCATGATTCGAAAACATATCGCCCGCCTTTTATTGGCCATCACCCTGATGCTAATTGGGCATGGGATGATACCCCATTTTGAAAATCCTTCGATAAAAGAAAGAAAAAGTCTGGATGTACACCAGAAATTTCAAGACGACTGGAAGCACCTAATCGTACATTTCATTTACACCCATGGGGATTCCCCGTCAGCCACTAAAAACTATCACCCTGAAAGTGGCTTAAATGCTTTGGAAAAGGGAAAAATAAAGAAGCAGAGACAAAATGCTCCTTTTACCTTTCTGGCAGCACTTTTTTTTACTCAACAAAGGATCCCAAAAAAGGAGGAGGAACCCCCTTATCCTATACTTGAAACAGCACAATTACACCCTACTTTTTCCACGCAACTTTCTCATCGAGGCCCACCTTTGGCCTAATTCCATTTCTTTGATCTTATCGGTTTTGCTCAATAAAAGCATTAGATAAAAGTAGCCTTTTTTAAGGACATTTATTCTGATTCTAAAGAAGCTTTTCATGAACTTTTCATTTCGAAAATCAGAGTCCTTTTCTTCGTTTTCAAAGGGCTGAAATGCGTTTGTTCATCATAGAGATCCTCAAATTGGCAAACCGTGTAATTTCCTTTTACTCAAAACAAGCAGGCAACTGTTTAAGTTAAGGGACCATTTCTATTTGTTTTAAGCATATTATGTACCCTTTTCCTTCAGCACCAACCTGCGCAAAACATTTCACAATGCTTGAAAAAATAATAGCTTTTTCTATAAAAAATAAACTGATAATTGGAGTCATGGTACTGGGACTAATAGCCTGGGGTGGATACTCGGTTACCCAAATTCCAATTGATGCTTTACCTGATATTACCAATAACCAGGTACAAGTCATTACTTCCGCACCTTCCCAATCCGCTGAGGACATTGAACGACTAGTTACTTTTCCTATTGAACAAAGTATGGCCACCATTCCGGGGATTGATGAAATTCGCTCCTTTAGCCGGTTTGGCCTAAGCGTGGTCACGGTAGTTTTTGAGGATAATATTGATATCTATTGGGCTCGACAACAAATTGGAGAGCGCCTTTCAGAGGCCGAATCCTTAATACCGGAGGGAGTGGGGGAACCTACAATGGCCCCTCTTACTACTGGATTAGGTGAGATTTATCAGTATGTACTGCGGCCAACAGAAGGATATGAAGACCAATATTCAGCAATGGAACTACGAACGATTCAGGATTGGATCGTAAAAAGACAGTTGCTGGGTGTACCAGGAGTAGCGGAAGTAAGTAGTTTCGGAGGGCACATCAAGCAGTACGAAATTGCTTTAAATCCGGAGAAACTTCGCAGTATGAATATTGGCATCAATGAAGTTTTTGAGGCCCTCAGTAAAAATAACCAAAATATTGGAGGGGCTTACATCGATAAAAACCCTAATGCCTATTTTATTCGTAGTCAGGGGCTCATTGAAAACCTAGACGATATTGGTTCCATTTTAATCAAAAGAAATGACCACGGTTACCCTATACTCATCAGAGATGTAGCTACAGTTGGCTTCGGAAAGGGAGTTCGTTACGGCGCTATGACCCGCAACGGAGAAGGGGAAGTAGTAGGAGCTGTAGTAATGATGCTCAAGGGTGCCAACTCTTCTCAGGTGATTGCAAATGTAAAGGATAGAATTGCACAAGTTCAGAAAAGTCTCCCTGAAGGAATTGAACTGGAAGCCTTCCTAGACCGAGCAGATTTAGTAAATTCAGCTATTAAAACAGTAGTAACCAACCTAACCGAAGGGGCACTGATCGTCATCTTTGTATTGGTGCTATTTTTGGGAAATATGCGAGCAGGCCTTGTGGTGGCCTCTGTAATTCCTTTGGCCATGCTATTTGCCCTTTCCATGATGAATCTTTTTGGGGTATCCGGAAACCTGATGAGCTTGGGAGCAATAGATTTCGGCTTAATTGTGGACGGTGCAGTTATTATAGTAGAAGCCACCATTCATCACCTTGGGCTCCGAAAAAGTGGGACTCTACTCAATCAACAGGAAATGGATAAGGAAGTGTTTGATTCAGCCAAGAAGATTCGAAAAAGTGCTGCCTTTGGAGAAATCATTATCCTGATTGTATACCTGCCTATCCTTGCCCTGACGGGCACCGAAGGAAAAATGTTTGCACCAATGGCAAAAACCGTGGCTTTCGCCATTTTGGGAGCCTTTATTCTTTCCCTTACCTATGTTCCTATGATGAGTGCTTTGTTACTGAACAAGAAAATCAACCATAAGCGCAACATCTCCGATCTTATCATGGAAAAATTACAAAAATTATATACCCCAGTCATAAAAGGAGCCCTAAAACATCCTTTTAAGGTGGTTGGCTCTGCTGTCGGCCTGTTCCTTTTAAGCTTATTGGTTTTTAACCAATTGGGAGGTGTCTTTATACCTAATTTGGACGAAGGAGATTTTGCCGTTGAAACCCGTGTGTTAACAGGAAGCAGTATCTCGGAAACGGTAAACGCATCGGATAAAGCGGCAAAAGTGCTACTAAAAGAATTCCCTGACGAAGTGTTGGAGGTGGTAGGAAAAATTGGCTCCTCAGAAATCCCAACAGACCCGATGCCGATCGAAGCCTGTGACCTAATAATTCGGTTAAGTGACAAAGATCAATGGACAAAAGCCAAAACCAAAAATGAGTTAGCGGAAAAAATGCAGGCCGCCCTGGAACAATATACACCAGGAACCAGCTATGGTTTTCAACAACCCATTCAAATGCGGTTTAATGAATTGATGACTGGAGCCCGCCAGGATGTGGTCATTAAAATCTATGGAGAAGACCTAGACAAACTCACGGATTACGCCCAACAATTGGGAAAATTAGCCCAAACCGTAGAAGGAGCCCAGGACTTGTACATAGAAGAGGTTAGTGGGCTCACCCAAATTATTGTAGATTTTAAACGTGACCAAATAGCCCATTTTGGATTATCTATTGAAGAGGTAAACAGGGCACTCAGCACAGCCTTTGCTGGAGAATCGGCAGGCCTGGTGTATGAAGGTGAAAGACGTTTTGATTTAGTGGTAAGGCTCCAGGAAGATCAGCGACAAAATCTTAAGGACATTGAAAATATCTACATCACCAATTCCGAAGGACAGCAAATTCCTCTACGTCAATTGGCGGAAGTAAGTTTCAAAGTAGCCCCGAACCAGATTCAACGAGATGATACCAAACGAAGGATCATGGTGGGCTTTAATGTACGCGGCCGTGATGTAAAAAGCGTGGTCAATGAAATACAAACCAAGGTAGATCAAAAAATCAAATTTGAAGCAGGATACTATCCTACCTATGGAGGAACTTTTGAAAACCTGGAAAAAGCACAGAAGCGCTTGGCAATCGTAGTCCCTATGGCCCTTCTTTTTATCCTACTTTTGCTTTACCTCACATTCGGTTCTATGAAACATAGCCTATTGATATTTACCGCCATTCCGATGTCCGCCATTGGAGGTATCTTCGCCCTATGGATACGCGGTTTACCTTTTAGTATCTCTGCAGGAGTAGGTTTTATTGCCTTATTTGGTGTAGCAGTATTAAACGGAATTGTACTCATTGCTGAGTTTAACCGCCTAAAAAATGAAGGAAAGTGGAATCTAGATGAAATCATATTGAAGGGAACTTCCATTCGACTTCGTCCGGTAGTGATGACGGCGGTAGTGGCCTCATTAGGTTTCTTACCAATGGCCCTGTCAACTTCCAACGGAGCAGAAGTGCAGCGCCCTCTGGCAACCGTTGTTATTGGTGGACTAATAACTGCGACCCTACTCACCCTAATTGTACTTCCTATATTGTACAAATATTTTGAAACAATGAAAAGAACATCTCAATCCCAAAATGCTCCCGGAGTTAAACAGATTGCCACGATGATCGCACTTGCTTTGACGTTTTCTACTCTGCCTTTTTCAACCCGTGCACAAGAAAGCACACAAACCCTTAGCCTGGAAACTGCTTTCCAAATAATGATGGAAAACAACCCGGACTTAAAGGCAGCAGCCCTAAGCACAACCCGATACGATGAGTTAAAAGCAAGTGCCTTCGATGTAGGAAAAACGGATGTATCGCTTAGTTACGGAAAAATGAACCAACCAAGAACAAATGACAATGCGATTAGTATTTCACAAAGCATCCCTTTCCCAACTGTCTTTGGAAAAAAAATGCAGTTGATCAGGGCCAACCGAAAGGGAGCAAAAATTAGTGAGGAAGTGGTAAAAAACGAATTGCTTTACCAACTCAAATCCATTTACTACCAAATCATTTACCTTAGAAGCAACCAGTCCCTTCTGGAAAAACAACAGGGCTTCCTGCAAAAAGCCTTGGAAGGTGAAATAATAAAAAGGGAAGTAGGAGAAGGAACACTTTTGCAACAAACGACCATGGAAAGCCAGCTGCGTAGCCTTGAGAATCAATTAAGGCAGAATCAATCCTATTTGGAACAGGAAAAAAAACAATTGAAAGTTCTCCTTCATACGATCAAAATGTGGACATTACCCCTCAGGAATTGGGGAAAAAACCTATACAAGGAGTTGACGAAAACAGCTATTGGAGAAACAATCCTCAATTGGCCCTGGCTCAGCAGCAGGTAGAAATTGCAGACCAAGAAATGAAACTTACTAGGGCGCAAACCTTACCCGATATTTCCCTGGGTTACAGCAACCAGAGTTTCATTGGGACCATAGATCAGGCGGTTTATACTTCTTCGGACCGTTTTCAGGTATTCAGTGTAGGGCTTAGCATTCCAATTGTTTTCCAACCCTTCAGAGCTAAAACGAATGCAGCAAAAGTAATGACACGACAAAAGGAGGCAGAATTTCAATCCTTCCAAAAACAACTCGAGGGAATTTTTGAGCAGGCAACAGAAGATTGGGAAAGACAAAAAAGTAACCTTTCCTATTTTGAAGAGGGAGCTAATAAAAATGCCCAACTGATCCAGGAGCAGTCTCAACAGGCTTACGATGCCGGAGAACTGGATTACGCTGCCTATTGGCTTAGCTTACAGAATGCACTGGAAACTCAAGGCAATTACCTAAAAGCTTTGAATGAGTATAATCAAAGTGTAATTCGTCTGGAATACCTTTCTGCCATCCCTTTTGATTAAGGTCTTTTATCCCATTGAAAAAATTTAAATATCAATAAAATGAAAACAATAAAAAGCTTTTTACATATACCAGGGATCTTTTTAATGGTAATTTCTACCATGCTGCTATCTTGCTCAGGCAAAAAAGAAAATAAGCAGGAAGAACACCATGCTCATGAGGAGGAGGAAACCCGGATTATCCTCAGTAAAACCCAGCAAGAAAACTCAGGAATTGTACTAGGAAAGTTAGAAGAAAAAAATATTAGTGAAGCACTAAAAGTGAATGGAAAAATAGATGTTCCCCCACAAAGTATGGCCAATGTATCCATTCCTTTTGGAGGTTTTCTCAAATCTACTTTCCTTCTTGCCGGTCAGAGGGTAAAAAAAGGAGAGGTACTTGCTTTTATGGAGCACCCGGATTATATCCAACTCCAACAGGACTATCTGGTGGCCAAAAGTGAGCGCGATTTCTTGAAAAAAGAGTTGGACAGGCAAAAAGTGTTGGCGAGAAAAAACATTACCGCAGAAAAAAAACTCCAAAAGGTACAGGCTGACTATGAAGCTATAAAAGCAAAAACCGAAGGCTTTGCTGCCAAAATGAGAATGCTCAACATCAACCAGAAAGCCTTAGACAAAAATGGGAAGATCGTTTCAAGCATCCCGGTAGTTTCACCGATTAATGGTTTTGTAGCAGAGAGTCATGCTAAAGTAGGAGCTTTTTACAACCCCACCGATGTATTATTTTACCTGGTAAATCCAGAGGAATTGCACCTGGAGCTTTTTGTGTATGAAAAAGACATTCCCAAAACATTTATAGGCCAGGAAGTCCGATTTCGTCTTCCCTCCGACCCCAACATACGTCATGCTGAGGTCACCCTAATCAGTGAACAGGTAGATGAACACCGTACCATAACAGTACACAGTGAATTAACCGAAGACAATACAGGTCTAAAACCAGGCATGTATGTGGACGCTACTATCATTACCGGTAGAGATACCACCGCCGCTCTTCCTGAAGATGCAGTCATCCGTTTTGACGGAGGAAATTATGTGTTTGCCAAAGTTCCTGCTCCTAAGGGTCAGTTTGCCTATGAAATGATACCTGTAGAAAGAGGGGCTTCTCAGGATGATTATACAGCAGTAAAATTACCGTCAAATGTAAAAGCCAATACCCAACTGGTAGTAAAAGGCGGTTACACCTTACTGTCTTTACTAAAAAATGGGGAGGATGAAGGACATTCGCATTGATAAGGATTTTACATAACACCAAAAAAATTAGAGGCAGTCAAAGTTACTTTAGGTGGCTATTGGCTGCCTTTTAATTTTATCTATGTTCTCGCAAAATGATTAACCTCCCTTTGGTCCACCTGGAAGGAAGGCCACCTACCAGTTACTTCCACTTTGTGAAACTTCCCTTTTATTTT
>NZ_SMMB01000480.1 GCF_009711365.1 Xanthovirga aplysinae
GCCAACAATATATTTGAAATCATAGCCGGGCAAGGCCACCAGCATGGCCCAAGGTACGCTTCATACATGGGCCATGGCAGGTAATTCATTCATTTTAAATCACTAACGAAAACATTAACTAGTTGATAACATTTGCTAGAATCAAATTAATCAAATCATAAATTCATAGCTATGAATAAACTATCATTGAAAAACCATCTCGCTCTATTATTGATGAGTTTCTTAACTTGGGGCCTTTTTGTATTGGTCGGACTTCCCAATTACTACCAAAGCTGGATTTATGAAGCAAAGGTAATTGGTGTTATTGCTGTTACAGTTTTGTACGTGCCATTAGGGGCATTTTTGCTTAAGAGAATGTTTCCTGATAAAGAATATTTTAAAAACTCTCTTTGGTTAGCATTTTACTTGACTGTACCCTTGTTTACGTATGATACTATATTTATTGGAATCATAGGTGGAGAAGGTTTAAAATTTATTCCTAAATATTGGGTATTAACATTCTTCTATTTTTCATTTTGGCTTCAATTTCCTTTAATAGCCCTACTTATGGAAAAAAACTTAAACGAGAATAAAAATATTAAGTAAAAAAGGGATATCACAACCTACAACAAATTGTAAATTCAACAACCGTCTATTGCTCGCACCGCAATCCCAAGCTGCAAATTTCACAAAGAATGTTCTTTGTCACGTAGGAAAAACAAACATTCAATGAATTATCAAACATTTCAACCCCATCCAGATTTGGAATCGTTAATTTGTTGTTATTGGACTTTGGAAGTTCCTGCAACAGATGATGCCCAAAAGCAAAGAATAATTCCTGATGGAACAATAGAAATGGCATTTATTCTAGGAGATGATATCAAACGATATACTTCCAAAGATAACTTTATCCTTCAACCAAGAGCAATGGTACTTGGGCAAACCATTGAACCTTTTTACATAGAACCAACAGGATATGTCGACACATTTGCAATTCGTTTTTATCCTTATGGTTTTGCCAATTTCGTTACTGTTCCCATTAAGACATTGGCAAATAAGGAAACACCAATCGAAATATTGTTCGGAGAAAAAACTGCCAAAAAATTAGAACTAGAAATAGTTCAAGCGATTAATACCAAACAAAGAATAGAGATAATCGAACGTTTTCTTATAAATAAATTAAGTGAACAGTCAACTGTTGACAGCATTGTTAGAACAACCATTGATACTCTTTTACTAACAAAAGGAAGTGCATCTATTGGTGGTATTCTTAAAGAAGATTTATCCAAAAGAAGACAACTTGAAAGAAATTTTTTGAAACAAATTGGGATCAGCCCAAAACAATTAGGAAAAGTGATTCGCTTACAAAGTGCCTTAAAAATGTTGCTTAACGAAAAAGGTGAAAACCTGACTAACATTGCTTATGAAAATGAATACTATGACCAAGCACATTTTATTAAAGACTTCAAGGAGTTTACCGGAATTAGTCCAAAGGAGTTTTTAGGGAATGAAAACATGACTCTTTCTTCTATTTTCTACAAATAAATTAAGCCTGTCGCATTTTTACAATTTCGTTTCTCATTGTTTATATAATTTGGTCTTGACATTATAATTAATAATCATGAAGAGAACGATACTTAATCTTTCTACAGCGATATTAGTTTTAGGCTCTGTTGCTTGTAATAACAAAAACAATTTAAATTCAGAAAGACAAAAGATTGATTCAACCTTAAATCTAAATGCAAAAAACATGAACAGTTATATTTCCATTTTTGAAATTCCAGCAACAGACATTTCACGAGCAATCGAATTTTATCAGGCAATTTTGGAGGTTAAAATTGAAAAAATAGATATTCAAGAAATGCAAATG
>NZ_SMMB01000291.1 GCF_009711365.1 Xanthovirga aplysinae
TATTTATTTTAGCAGCCGGAAAAGGAACAAGGCTAATGCCATTAACTAAAAATACCCCTAAATCCTTATTGGAGTTAGGGGATGGTACTACTTTATTGGAAAGACAAATATCGAATGCTGTCCAATCAAAATTGTTTTCAGAGATTGTTATTTTGACAGGATATAAACACGAGCAAATTGATGCTAAGGTGAAGGAATATAAGGAAGAAATCAAAATATCAACCATATATAATCCATTTTTCGATACCACTAATAACTTAGTTTCTTTGTGGCTGGCCAATCATTTGATGTTGGAAAGTGATTTTGTGATTACCAATGGGGATAATATTTATAAAGATCACGTTTATCGAGAGGTATTAGATGGGTTGCCCCAAGAATTAATACAGGTAACAATTGATTACAAAACCACCTTTGATGATGATGACATGAAGGTTGTCTTGCAGGAGGATTCCACCATAGTAAAAATTCATAAAGAAATTCCTTTAGAAGATGCTGATGCAGAATCGGTTGGGCTGGCAGTTGTTAAAGGAGCCAAAAGTAGGCGTTTGTTCTCTCAGAAACTCGTTGAAATGGTGAAGGATACAGAAAATATGGGAATTTATTGGCTTGTTATCTTTAATTCATTGGTTCATGATGGAATAATAGTAAACACAAAAGAGATCGCTGAAACTGATTGGCAAGAAATGGATTTTCATCCAGATATAGAAAGCCTTAGAAAAATAGTTTTTAAAGAATTTTAAATTTTAAAGTAGGAGAAAATATTAGTGTATTTAGTCCCAAACCTTATTAATAATACATTAATAGTGGAGAGTTTATAACCAGTTTTAGTTTCCAAAAGGATACGCTTTTTTGAGTCTGGTAATTAAAATTATTAATAGTTGATTTTGGTATTATTGATCACTTTTATAAAAATATTGGAAGGGCCAAGTTGCTTTTTAAACGGAGTAGCTTCCGATGATGCTTTTCTAGCGAAAATTTTTTTTGAAGGGATATTTGTGAAT
>NZ_SMMB01000145.1:0-120 GCF_009711365.1 Xanthovirga aplysinae
AGACTCGTAAGAAACCTGCTCAATCTTTCAGTTCCTGAAAATGAAGGGATTGAAAGGTTTCTACATCTAAACTCTTATTGAGGAATAATGGCCTGGAATTTTGATGCTTTATTTTATTAT
>NZ_SMMB01000145.1:352-482 GCF_009711365.1 Xanthovirga aplysinae
GTCAAAAACTAAGGGTACGATTATTCTTACACTGATATTTCTTCCCATATTAAATACCCCAGTTCTACCATTGGATGGATTATAATCTGCGTAGCCGAGTCGGCTTAAATGATCTTGATAACCTTTATCC
>NZ_SMMB01000088.1 GCF_009711365.1 Xanthovirga aplysinae
AACCTATGCTTATCTTTCATTTAATTCCATCCCAGAATCCCTAAAAGCTTGTTTAAGCATTTTTTTGGAAGGAAAATGGAGCTCTGGAATACTGATTGAGGTGCTATTTGAGCTCGTAGCTGGAGGCTGCGTGCGAAAAAAGCAACAATAAGTAAGCTTTCAAAAGTCATTTTCGGCCAAAAGAAAATTTTTAAACATGCTCTAAAGCCTTAATTTTTATCTAAACCCTTTTGTGGGGCGGGATGTTTGGATCCTTGGGATTGGTTACTGTTAGCAAAATTCATTGATGGTTTTAGGCAGGAGAGATCAAG
>NZ_SMMB01000040.1 GCF_009711365.1 Xanthovirga aplysinae
CCCAATTCAACTGGAATACTTCCACTTAATTGATTAGAAGACAAATCCAATAGTTGTAGATTCGTCAAATTACCCAATTCAACTGGGATATTTCCAATAAATTCATTAGAAGCAAAATCCAAATTTCTTAAACCCGTCAAATTGCCCAATTCAACTGGAATACTTCCACTTATCTGATTATATGACAAATCCAAATATTGAAGCTTCGTTAAATTGCCCAATTCAACTGGAATACTTCCA
>NZ_SMMB01001151.1 GCF_009711365.1 Xanthovirga aplysinae
AATTATTTTACCTTCCTTATCTAATAAGAAGGTAGCTGGAATAGCCTGAATCTCGTATTCCTGGGCCGCCACTGAATTAAAATACTTTAGATCCGAAACATGTGTCCATGGCATACCATCCTCCTTAATTGCCTGTAACCATTTATCTTTGGTTCGGTCTAGAGAAACACTATAAACCTCAAATCCTTTCTCATGATATTTATTATACATACGTACCACATTTGGATTTTCTCTCCTACAAGGTCCACACCATCCTGCCCAGAAGTCCAGCAACACATAATTCCCTCTTAAGGAGGATAATTTAATATTATTTCCATCAGGGTCAGGCAAATCAATTTCCGGGGCAACCTGTCCTATTGCCAGTTTTCTCATATGATCAACCTTTTCCACCAACTCCTTTGTATATCGGGAGTTAGGAAGATCCTTTTGGAAGTTTTTGGATAATTTTTCCAGGAATGCAAATTCCTTCTCTTGATCAATATAATTAAGAGCAAAAATAGCAGCAATAGAAGACCCCATTTCTTCAATTTTGGATTTGATGGCCTCACTTTGCTTCTCTTGAATTCCCATAAATTCCTCCTGCAACTCCTTCATCTTGGGCTCATTTCCGTCGATTTTCGCTTGACGGAAATCATTATTCAAGGCTTGCATGGTGGCTTGGTTAGCTTGCATAAGCTCACCAACTTCTTTTAAATAGTTAGTATCGGTAGAACCAGTAATTTCCGATTTACCCATTCTACTATTACCATCAGCTATCACGTTTACATCCTCATTATTGAGAATCAACATAACAAACTGCTTATTATACAAATTTAGTCGATACAGGTTCGGTTCACTCACCTTCACTTCCAAATCAAAGGTGTTATCAGCCTTTAATTCAATAGTATCTACAGGGTTGAGCTGATTATCAACAGCCTCCTCCAGGACAATCAAACCATTTTCTTGTGGAAATTCTATTTTGCCCGACAAATTGATCGAGTTATCACTTTGTGCTTTGGAGTCTTTGTTGCAGGCCCAAAGGATTGAGGACATAAACAGCCCCACCACTAATCGCTTCATAGATTGCATTTTTTAAATAAAAAGAAATTATTTCTTCAGATAAAGATAGAGTTCAAATGCCTTTCGGACTCTCATATAAGTCTGCCCCATTAAGAGTGGCAATCCTATATGAGAGTTCTTACTAATTCTCCAACGTTTCTCTTAGCAATTGGTTGGCCAACTTTGGATCTGCTTTACCTTTACTTTTCTTCATCACTTCCCCCATAAACATGCCTAATAATCCTTTCTTACCGGATCGATATTCCTGTACTTTGGCAGGATTATTTGCCAATACCTCATCAATAATAGGTTGAATACTATCTTCACTACTATCCTGAATAAGGTTATTTTCTTCAGCAATCTTCAATGGGGTTTTTTCAGGATGAGCCAGTAATATTGGGTAAACCTTTTGAGAAGCCACCGTATGACTGATCTTCCCTTCATCCACTAAACCAATTAAATCTGCCAACTGCCATGGTTTAATCGGAAAATCATCAATATGCAGGGTTAACTCATTCAAATGAGATTTTACAGGCCCCATTACCCAGTTAGAAGCAGATTTGTAATTTTTGGTGTGCTTACACAATTCCTCAAAATACAAGGCGATCTCCTTAGTATCTGTCAACACTTCCGCATCATATTCAGGCAACTTCAACTCATTTAAGAATCTCTCATAAAGTTCCTGAGGAAGACTTGGCATCTCGGCTTGTAAGCGCTCTAGCCATTCGTCTGACACGATAAGTGGTGAAAGGTCTGGTTCCGGAAAATATCGATAATCATTTAACTCTTCCTTTGTACGCATGCCGGCAGTAGTCCCTGTAGCAGCATCAAAGGTACGAGTTTCGGAAATTATTTCATTTCCATTCTCAATTTCAAAGATTTGACGCTCCACCTCATGCTCAATAGCTCTTTGAACATTTCGGATAGAGTTCATATTTTTTACCTCTACCTTTTTACCAAATTGCTCTGCGTCATGGAGCATAACGGAAATATTGGCATCACATCTCATGGAGCCTTCTTCCATGTTTCCATCACAAATTTCCAGGTAACGCACCAACCTTCTTACCTCGGTTAGGAAGGCGTAAGCTTCATCAGAAGAACGAAGGTCTGGTTCAGTCACAATTTCAATCAATGGAACACCTGCACGGTTAAAATCTACTAAAGTGTCAGTTTCTCCTTCCAAGTGAATGGATTTTCCAGCATCTTCCTCCATGTGAATTCTGTTCAAATGAATTTGATGAGGTTTACCTTCCTTGGTTTTAATGGTTATAAACCCTCCCTGACAGATTGGAGTCTTATCCTGTGTCACCTGATACCCTTTGGGTAAATCAGGATAGAAGTAGTTTTTACGATCAAAAATATTCTCCCGTGTGATATGGGAATTACAAGCCAAACCCATTTTAATGGCATATTCAACGGCCTTTTTATTCGTTTTTGGCAAAGTGCCCGGGTGCCCCAGGGTAATCACACTGATATTAGTATTAGGCATGCTTCCATATTCATTGATATCCGGAGCATACATTTTACTTTTTGTCAACAACTGAGCATGGACTTCAAGCCCAATCACGACCGTATATTTATCTCTTACTGCTTTATCGATCATCATCTTTTATTGCAAGAATAGATTTAATTACGAATTAGAATTAAGAAATTGCAAAATTTTTGAATTAGGATTAGTTATCCAAAATAAAGTTTTAGAACTAATGGAAATAAAGATTCTTTTCAACAAGATAATACAATTCAAAAAAAGAATTGATTGAATGAAAAAAACTCCTTAATTCCACCATCCTAAAAACTATAAATTCTAATTCCTTTTGAAAAACTTATTTTATTAAAAAAACTTAATGTGCCAATTCAACATTTACCATATCATCAGCTTTTTCAACAACCTTTTGCAGCCCCTCAAGATCTTTTCCTCCTGCCGTAGCGAAAAACGGTTGACCGCCTCCTCCACCTTTAATCTCTTTGGCCAGTTCTCTAACCACCTTCCCTGCATTTAGTCCAGCTTCTTTTGTCAATTCCTCCGAAATGACCACTGAGATTTGAGGTTTCCCCTTAATATCAGCCGCTAGTACCATGAAAAAGGAAGAATATTGAGATTTAAGCTCAAAAGAAAGTTTTTTAAGTGCCTCCGCACTTGGCAACTTAACTTTCTCAATAAGAACGTTTCGCCCATGTAAAACAGTGACTCGAGTTTTTAAGTAAGTTTTTAATTTGTTTACTTGTTCCTGATGGAGGCTTTCCACTTCCTTAGCCAACTCCTGCCTTTCTATGACAAGCGACTCTAAAGCCTTTTTAATGTCCTTCGGATGTTTTAAAACTTCCCTTAGGTCATTCAAAAGTGAGGCTTGTTTTTCAACATAGGCCTCGGCTTCAATGGCAGTTACCGCCTCAATACGTCGTACTCCTGCAGCCACTGAACCTTCGGAAACGATCTTAAACAAACCAATCACCCCTGTAGCCTGTACGTGTGTTCCTCCACACAACTCTACCGAATAATTAGGATCAAAAGTAATGACACGAACAAATTCTCCGTATTTTTCACCAAAGAGAGCAGTTGCACCTTGTTCTTTTGCTTTTTCAATTGGCACATTTCTTTGCTCATCCAAAATGATGTTTTCACGAATCTTTTCATTGACCAATTGTTCAACTCTTCTAATCTCTTCCTCAGTCATTTTACTGAAATGAGAAAAATCGAATCGCAACAATTTATCATTGACCAAGGAGCCCTTTTGTTGGACATGATCTCCAAGGACCTGTTTGAGAGCCGCATGCAACAAATGGGTAGCACTATGATTATTCTGAGTTAACAAGCGTTTCCTTTCGTTCACCACACTTTCGAAAGCAACATCAAGTTTCTTGGGCAATTCAGTAACAAAGTGAACAATAAGGTCATTTTCCTTCTTAGTATCTATCACTTGAATTTTTTGACCGTTAGCTTCCAGATAACCGCTGTCTCCTACTTGCCCCCCGCTTTCTGCATAGAAAGGGGTACGATCTAAAACGATTTGGTATTGTTTCTTTTTCTTTTCAGTTACCTCACGGTATTTTATTATTTGAGAAGTACTTTGAAGTTGGTCATAACCCAAAAATTCCACTTCCTCCTGATCTTGCAAAACAATCCAGTCACCCTTTTCTACTGTAGCGGCATGCTTAGAGCGGCTTTTTTGAACCTGCATTTCTTGTTCAAAGCCCTGTTCATCCACACTTAATCCATTTTCACGAGCAATCAAGGATGTCAAGTCCAAAGGAAACCCAAATGTATCATACAATTCAAAAGCGGTCTTTCCATCAATTACCTTGCTTTCCTTCAAGTTTTCTTTGATATGCTCAAGTCGTTTTAAGCCATGCTCCAATGTCTTTAGGAAAGAAGCTTCCTCCTCATGCACTACCTTTTTAATAAATTCCTTTTGAGAAACAAGTTCAGGAAAAACACCAGTGAATTGTTCTGACAAGACCTCTAATAAGGTGTACATAAAAGGCTCTCTAAAATTCAGAAAAGTATACCCATATCTTACCGCTCTTCTCAAGATTCTTCGAATTACATAACCAGCCCCGGTATTAGAAGGTAACTGTCCATCTGCAACAGCAAAAGCCACCGCTCGGATATGGTCAGCGCAAACACGCATGGCAATATCAGTCTGCTCTGTTTGTCCATACTTCTTTGAAGACGCCTTCTCCAAAACCTGAATAAGAGGTTGAAAAACATCCGTATCGTAATTGGACATTTTCCCTTGTAGGGCCATCGCCAGGCGTTCAAAACCCATACCGGTATCGACATGCTTTTCCGGCAAAGACTTTAGTTCCCCGGAAACCATACGATTATATTGAATGAATACAAGGTTCCAGATTTCGATCACTTGGGGATGATCCTGATTAACAAGCTCTTTTCCACCTTTTTGAGCAATTTGTTCTTCTGTTCGTAAATCTATATGAATTTCGGAACATGGACCACAAGGACCATGATCACCCATTTCCCAGAAATTATCCTCCTTCGAGGCTTTTATAATGCGTTCTTCCTCAATATAAGTTTTCCAAATATCATAAGCCTCTCGATCAAACTCTAGCCCGTCTGCTTTGTCTCCCTCAAAAACAGTTACATATAATCTATCCTTTGGCAATTTATACACATCGGTGAGTAGTTCCCAGGCCCAGGCAATGGCTTCTTTTTTAAAGTAATCTCCAAACGACCAATTACCAAGCATTTCAAACATGGTATGATGATAGGTATCAATACCCACTTCTTCCAGGTCATTATGCTTACCAGAAACCCTCAGACATTTTTGTGTATCGGTTACTCTCTTTTCCTGAGCCTCTTTGTTACCAAGAAAATAATCCTTAAATTGATTCATACCTGCATTTGTAAACATCAATGTAGGATCATTTTTCATCACTAATGGTGCTGAAGGAACTACTTGATGTCCTTTACCCTCAAAGAATTCCAGGAATTTTTTTCTGATTAATTTAGACTCCATTTAAAGCAGCTAATTTGTTTATTTTAAAAGCGAATATTATTTTATTTAAAAAAACCTTAAATTGCGGTTTTGGTCTAGTATAAAGAACGAAGAATAACGCTCTTTAGGTCTATGACTACATTTTGTACAAAATTATAAGAAATAACTTTACAAGTATTATATGGCGCGAATAAAATATTATTACGACACTCAAACTTGTAAATACGAACGGGTAAAGGTAAAAAACAAAGATGTTATTCTTAATGCTTTGGGACTGTTAGCCTTAACCCTTGTATTGGCCATTGGTATAAATATCATTTACAATTCTTATTTTGAATCTCCAGATGAAGCTCAATTAAGAAAAGAAAATGAGGAACTAAAGTTCTATTATGATATCATAGAGAAAGAAATTGATGGAGCCAATAAGATGATGCAGGTCCTACAAGATCGGGATGACAATATTTATCGAACCATATTTGAAGCGGAACCCATTCCAAATACTATCAGACAAGCTGGTTATGGTGGGACTGATCGCTACAAAAATCTCATTGAAAAAGGACTGGAAAGGGAGGAGCTAATAGTACAGGATTTCAAAAGGATTGATCACCTAAAGAAACAAATGTACATTCAGACAAAATCTTACGATGAGCTACTGGAAATGGCCAAAAATAAATCTAAAATGTGGGCTTCCATTCCAGCTATTCAACCCCTTACTAATAAAGACCTCAATCGATTAGCCTCCGGTTATGGCATGAGAATGCACCCTATTCTTAAAACCAAAAAGTTTCATTCAGGCATTGATTTTTCTGCACCAAAAGGTACGCCTATTTATGCAACTGGAAATGGAAAAGTGGTAAAAGTCAAATCCTCTTTCGGAGGATATGGGAAACAGGTGGTTATTGACCATGGTTTCGGTTACAAAACTTTGTACGGACACATGAGTAAATTTAATGTAAAAAAAGGGCAGGTGGTGAAAAGAGGGGAATGTATAGGTTATGTGGGAAACACCGGACAATCTACAGGTCCTCATATTCATTATGAAGTAATTAAAGACGGTAAGGTGGTCAATCCCGTCCATTACTTTTACAAAGACTTGAACGATGACGAATATCAAAAAATATTGGAATTGGCTTCTATTGAAAATCAATCTCTTGGATAAATAATTAAAAGTTAGGAGTTAAGCAATTGAAAACCTTAATTATCATAAGCCCCTTTCAAACTTAAGACTATGGTTTAAATCAAATTAATTCTCTTTGAATTCATATTTAGTTTGGTTTTGATCATTTTATGCCTTTAATTACATCCATTGATAGTTTTACGAATGATTTAGAAGCTAATGGCTTGTTCTTTTTAAGTCATAAAGAGTATAAATTTCATCTTTTCACCCCAAGTAATTCTAATTCGTAATTAACTTGAATACTTAAACATCCAAGTACCCTATTGAGGATATAAAAGTGCCATACAAGGAAAAAACAATAGAAAAAAAATATTACACTATAGGTGAAGTCGCCGAAAAATTTGGAGTAGCCACCTCCCTGATCCGGTTTTGGGAAAGTGAATTTGATATTATTAAACCCCGAAAAGGAAGAAAAGGAAACAGGCAATTTACTGCTGAGGATATTGAGAATGTAAAGCTAATTTACCATCTGGTTAAAGTAAAAGGATATACACTACAAGGGGCAAAAGATGTTCTCAAAGAAAAAAAGGGTGATGCAATCAATCAAATGGAAATGATTGATGCCTTAAAAAATGTAAAAGCCTTATTACAAGAAATTAAAAACAAGCTACCGTAAAGCCTCTAATTAATTACAAAGTAAATAAGGATTAGATATAAGGAAGGGTGAAATTCAAGCTTGAAAAAGCTCAGTAAATAAAACTAGCACTATTGAATAAAAGGGAGAAGGAAAGAATACCCTAAATTCCAGATAAAAGATCATTTACCGGATCTTATGGAAGCCCAAATAATGGAAGGAGTGAATATTGAAATAGAAATCAAAGGGTGACCTCTCATAAAAATTCGTAATAATCCCCTTTGTTTTTCAATCTACAAAATTCTTAATAAATACCATTTACTTTTCTTTTCCCTAGATTTTAAAAGTTTTCACGAACCCGCCAAAAAGCTCTTTATACTCCCTCCCTGTATGCATACCGAGAAACTATATCAAGTCGGTCTATATTTAACTCCTGGTTTAGGGGACATTCTCATTAAAAAGTTAATAAGTTTTTGCGGTTCAGCCGAAGCAGTTTTTAAATCTCCCAGGAAGCTTGCTGGAAAAGCTTTAGGAATTGGGGATAAGATAATAAATGAACTTAAAAGGAGCAATACACTTCACAAAGCTGAGAAAATCATTAATCAGGCTGAAAGAGAAAAGGTTAAAATACTTTTTTATACAGAAAAAGAATATCCTTCCAAACTAAAACAGATTTTTGACGCTCCTTCTTTACTTTTTTATAAAGGAAATGATCATTTGAACAATAGGAAAATTATTAGTGTGGTTGGGAGTCGCAAGGCTACAGACTATGGTAAAGAAATCACTCAACAATTAATCAAGGATTTGGCCAAATACGATCCTTTAATTGTTAGCGGATTAGCCTATGGCATTGACATTTGCGCACATCGATCAGCACTGGAAAATAATCTCAATACATTGGGAATTATGGCATCTGGCATTGATATCATATATCCCAAAATACATACCAAAACCACCCTTCAGATGCTTCAACAGGGAGGAATTTTAACAGAAAACCCTTTTGGAACTCTACCCGACAGCCATTTATTTCCAGCCAGAAACCGGATAATTGCTGGGATTTCTGATCTTACAATTATAGTAGAGGCTGCCATAAAAGGTGGAGCAATCATTACAGCCCATTTGGCCTTTGATTATGACCGGGAAGTTTTTGCTGTTCCTGGAGACATCAAAAGGGAATATTCCAAGGGTTGTAACACCTTGATTAAAGATGATATCGCTCATTTATGTACAGAGGCGAAAGATATTGAGAAGGTAATGAACTGGACTTCAGAGTCAACAAAAGATACTAAAAGCCCAGAACCAATAGATTTAAGGCAATACTCGGAAGAAGAACAGAAAATAATTTCTGCCTTTGCAAAAAAATCAAGCGAATTACATATTGATGAAATCAGTTTTCTGTCTCAACTCAATATTAATAAAGTGGCTTCTAAATTACTTTTGTTAGAATTTAAAGGAGTTGTGAAAGCCATGCCTGGTAAAACTTTTGCATTGAATTTTAACTAATCCACACAAGTATAGGAAGCACTTAAGAAAACACCTTTTCAGCCATCTCCATGGCTTTTAAAAATTCGTCTTGTTTTAGCCCCAATTCCTTTTTACTACCTAAAAAAGCAATCAAAGATTCGGTCGCCAAATTCCCTACTAATTCATCTTTAGCCATAGGGCAACCTCCAAAGCCTTTAATTGCTCCATCGAACCGATGACATCCAGCGGAGTAACAGGCAGAAATCTTTTCCAAGGCAGTTTTCGGAGAAGAATGTAAATGAGCCCCAAATTCAATTGTTGGAAAGTCAGAAATAAGGGAGGAAAATAAATACATAATATTATCCCTACTGGAAACACCTATTGTGTCTGCCAATGAAATAATTTTTACCCCCATTTTCTTCAATTTCAATACAAACTCAGCAACCACCTCCTCATTATAAGGATCTCCATAAGGATTTCCGAAACCCATTGAAATATAAGTAACCAATATTTTATTATGCCTTAAACATTGATCCTGAATTTGCTGGAGTGTAATTAAAGCTTCTGCAATGGATAGTTTAGTATTTCGCTGCTGAAAAGTTTCCGAAATTGACAAAGGAAAACCTAGATAGGTGATTTCCTCAAATTGTACGGCATGATCAGCCCCTCGTTTATTAGCTACTATAGCCAATAACTTGGATTTGGTGCTGCTTAGATCCAGTCTATCCAATACATCCACCGTATCTTTCATTTGAGGAATGGCCTTTGGAGACACAAAACTTCCGAAATCTATGGTATCAAAGCCCACCTTTAACAATTGATTAATATAATCAGCTTTTTTCTGGGTAGGAATAAATTCTGGGAGT
>NZ_SMMB01000209.1 GCF_009711365.1 Xanthovirga aplysinae
CTGTATTGGTTTCATAACGCATATAATCATCTTGGGTGAATACTTTATGTATAAGGCCTTTAGAAACAAAGGTGTCCAATGTTTTATACACTGTAGCCAATGAAATACTTGGGTTATTTTTACGAACTTCTTCGTACACTTGTTCCGCTCTTGGATGATTTCCTAGGCGCATCAACGTATCGTAGATGTTAATTCGTTGTTGAGTTGCTTTTAAGCCAATACTCAATAACTTTTGCCTGATGGAATCATATGTCATTTGTTTGAGAGACGATTTTTTAAAAAAGAATTATTCTCAACTAAGAATTTTTATCGGCACAAAAGTAGAATCCTTTTTTCGAAGTACCAAGGTTTTTGTAAATGAATTAATGGCCTTATTTAAGTATTGAAAATAACTATTTTTGATTTCATAAAAAAAGCTAATTTCACGTAAGAACATCTTTATTGGGGGCTTTTCAAGAGGAGCTGATTAACTAAATCAAAATTTCAAATGAATAACCGCATAATTTGTCCTTTTGTAGTGAGGTAATGTCTGGGTGGAATGGGAAAAAAATAGAAAAGGGCATAAAAAAGCCTTCTGGTGTGAAGAAGGCTTTTAATTAACAGGTGTACAAATAAATTGTGTATTGTGTGTGTCTATGGGTATATACGGGGAAAATGAAAAAAGTAACCCCCTTGGGTGAAAAAAA
>NZ_SMMB01000588.1:0-1279 GCF_009711365.1 Xanthovirga aplysinae
GGTCTAAAAAATGAAGTCACTATCTCTTAATTTCTTATTTTAAGTTAAAAATAGCGCAATATTGTTCTGGCCTCTTTTTTGGGGACAGCATTAAAAAGAAACCTAAGGGATAAGTAGCCTTCAGTTTGGAAATTAAATCCGGAACTCTCCTTATAAAGCATCCTGCGACCTCCGCCCACAGCAATGGCTAGCTTATAAGTGATATAACTTTCCATTTCTAATCCCAGTGCTGCTCCCATTTGTAATTCCTCTTTTTCATCGGTTTCTATAGGGCTTCCATTTTGAATAAGAACTACCATTGGAGACAAATAAGGATTAATGGAAAGGAGTTGAAAACGATATAAATTGAAATAATTATTAATTCGAAATAAGGTTTGGGTTAGGTTAGTGGAAAAAGGGCGTTTCACAACCGAATATTGTAGGGTTGGCTCTATTGCATAAACGGGTGTGAAGGAATACCTAAAACCTAGTGCTCCTTCATAGCCTCCTTTGGAAGTTAGAAAGCTTGTGGCTGAAAGTGCTTTTAATCTTTTTACCCGGTTTTGTAAAATGTGAAGATGCTCTTCAGCAGTACTCTCCTCCTTTAAATTATGATTTTCATTTTTCTTATCCCCTGGATGGGGGGTAGTTTGTGCCTGTGAAGAATAGGAAAGAACAGTTAAAGTCGTAATTAAAAAAAATAAATATCTCATCATCAAACTCCTGAATTAAACAATATGATCTTCACCAATATTTCTGAAGTTGGTTAAGCAATATTTGGTAAATGGCTTTGCATTGGTAGAGATTAGGTTACAAATGCTCCGTACGGTTGTCTAGGGTTTTGGCAAAAAATTGCTAACTATCTTTCAAGTTTTTTTCTTCACTAAATCAAAAAATAGAGAACAAGAAGAAATCAGGGTTGCCTGTTTGGCAAAAAGTATTCACTGATAGGAATAAACCTTTCACGCTAATATGGAAGGTGTTGTAACCTTTACAAAATAGTGATGTTTAGGGATTATTCACTTCCCCAATTCCTTTGGTGAGTGATTGATTTCCTTTCTATTGCTTTGGCAACTATTTCCAATTCGAGGATCAAAGGGCTATTATTATTAGCTTTAAACACTTCTTTGTATCGAATGCAGTAGGCTTTTTTAAAGGTGATTGATCCTGACTCCTTATCAAAAATTATTTGACCATCTCTGGTTTGTGTACTTGAAATCATCCAATTCATAAAATCGGAATTCTTTTTTAGTATAATTTGAAGATGGATATGCCCTCCTTCTGTTTTGGAAGATGGTTT
>NZ_SMMB01000588.1:1517-2562 GCF_009711365.1 Xanthovirga aplysinae
TCAAGTTTGTAATACAAAATTGGATAGGATCCTCCGTCTATTTCTAACTTTCCATCTAAAGACATAATGTTGTTTTTAATTGGCTGGTGGATGAATTCATCTTAATGAAGGGCTCCTCAAGCCCTTCATTTGAAGAAGATTCTTTTTTATGATTTATTTATGTCAAACTTGACAGATCCTACTTCAAGTTTTGGGGTAATTATAGTAAAGGACTCAATGTTGTAACCATCTCGAGAAAAATACTCCTTGTATTTAACAAGGTTACCCTTCGAAAACTTTACAGTTCTAATGGTTTTATTTTCTGGGCCTTTAAATTCAACAGTGCCATTTTTTCCTTCCTTTTCAAAACTGTTCATCCAATCAGCGAAGAAGGTGTCAGCACCAGATGATTTAATTATTAATGAGATATACCCGCCTCTCAAATCACTTGTAGGATTGTTGTTTTCACTGTGCCGATATAAATCATAAAAACATTCCTGTACATTATTTGGGTCTTTTTCTTTTGGAGTATACCCGTCCACTTTTAATTCTGCTTTATAAGCTGCCATAGTTATACTTTTTAAAATTTATTTTTAACCTTTATTTACTTCAATTTCTGTCCCATTTATTTTTAGGTCCTGGGTAACAATGGTGAATGATTCAATGTTTTCACCGTCGGCGGTAAAAGCTTCCATGTAATTGGAAAGATGAGCATCTGAAAATTCTAGAGTTCTTACCGTCTCCTCCTCAGCGCTCTTAAAAAGGACTGAACCTTTTTTACCTTTATCATAAGTATTCATCCAGTCCACAAAAAAATTGTCTTTTTCCGAGGAATTAATTTCCAGATGTATCTCGCCTCCTCTTAAGTCACTTGTAGGCTCGTTATAAGAAGTAAGTCTACTTAAGCGGTAATTACATTTTCGCACATTATTCGGGTCCTCATCTTTTCTATTATACCCGTCCACTTTTAATTCTGCTTTGTAAGCCATAGTCAAAAAAGGTTTAAATAGTTAATAAATTAAAAAAAACAGATCTGCTTAGTAACTTTTAAAACATAAGGGTAATT
>NZ_SMMB01000037.1 GCF_009711365.1 Xanthovirga aplysinae
GGGGGCCGCCTTTTTTTCTCTATAAGAAAAAGTCTGCCATTCTTTTTCAACAATTAACTCCCTTGAACTTTGCAACAATAAAGAGATTTAACATTTTCACCCTTCCTAAAAAAAATAAGAATGTTATTGAGCGTATCACCAAAGGGTGTGCTATACTAAAATGAAAGGAATTCGGCCAATAAGAGAATATTCTAAGAACTTAAACAGGTTCAGAGCAATTCCCAGAACCTGTTTAT
>NZ_SMMB01001114.1 GCF_009711365.1 Xanthovirga aplysinae
AGTTAATGGTGTTTTGTGGTAATTCTTTTACCAGAATAAGGGAGAAATAAATTGGATTTTCTAGATAAGAATAGATTTAATGAGGATTGCTGAACTCTTAAAAGTTTTATTTAATTAATAATGAAAAAATACCTGGTATTTTAACCTTTTAAAAAATCCGGTTTTCTTTGGGCCTAAAGAGGAATTAAAGGGGATATGCTACCTTTCGCCATTATTTAAAGTTCTGTTTTAATAGTTTTTCATTAGGTTTGAGGGAAAAGAATCCTTATTTATAGTTTCCTCCTAAAGAATTTTTTATAGTAAATAACCGTAGCACATTGGGTATGCTTTTAAAGTTTGAGAGAGGAGTTTACTTAAAAGTATATTTGAAAGTGGTGAAGGAATTATAAATATATTAATTCATTTTTTATATTTTTTTCTTATTCGTTTTGCAATTTTGATTTTATAATTTGGAATTATTTTGCGGATCTTTCGGGTTTATTGTTTAGTTAAATTTTCATTGTTTTTTTTACCATTAAATCGGGGTCCTTTTTGTATTAATTTATGCGTGACCAAATCTTAAAAAACTATCAAAAAAGAAAAAAATCATTTGCTGAATCTTTTCAAAGACTAAGTAAAAAAAGTAGTAGGCTTTCCTGGCTGAGGGTATTGTTATTTCTGGCTTATCTAATAAGCGTGGTGTTTTTGGCTAATATAGGTGCGGAATCAGCTTTTCTTCTCCTTTTATTTATCGGCCCTATTGGCTTTGCCTTTTTGGTTCGTTACCATAATCGCATTAGTTACGAAAAAAAACATAATGGAATTTTAAAGGAGATTAATGAGGAAGAAATTGCCCGGTTAAAAGGAAAACTTAGGGGTCTACCTTCTGGCGATACCTATTTAGAAGCAGATCATCCTTATGCTTTAGACCTGGATATTTTTGGGCAAAACTCTCTTTTTCAATTGCTTTGCAGGGCAACCACTTCAGCAGGAAAGGAAATGCTGGCAAAATGGCTATTAAAAGGAGCCCAACTGAACGAAGTCGAAAGTAGACAGGAGGCAGTAAAAGAATTGAGTCAGAAGTTAGAATGGAGACAAAACTTTCAGGCTTCGGGCAGACATTACGAAGTGCAAGAAGAAGAAAACCATACCCAAATACTTTTAAACTGGCTAAAGGAACCGAATAAATTAAGTCGAAACCCATTTTATGTGATAGGAGCCTGGTTACTGCCCCTATCGGTTTTGGCTTATATTCCTGCGATGATGTATTTGGAATGGAATTATTATGGACTTTCTGTAATCGTCCTACTAAATATTTTCTTTTTAGGAAGTGTACAAGCTTATGCTCAGGATACTCATAGGAAAACCTCAGGAAGTGTAAAAACCCTTAAAGCTTATAGTTCTTTAATTGGGATGATTGAAGGGGAAGAATTTTCTTCCAATAAATTGAAAGGATTACAAGCAGCTTTCAAACATGAAAATCAGAAGTCTTCAACAGAAATCAAGAGATTAGGATTTATTTTGGATAACCTGGATTCTCGGGCCAATTTAGTCTATCATATATTCAATATACTTTTCATTTTGGATATTCAGTGGTTATTGCGTGCGGAACGATGGCGATCTAATATGAAGTCAGACGTAAATAAGTGGTTTGAGGCTATAAGTGAATTTGAAGTATTGAGTGGAATGGCTGCCTTAAACTTTTCAAATCCAGATTTTGCAATTCCACAAATTGTTTCATCAGATCATCAATTTAAGGCCCAGGAATTAGGACATCCTTTGATTCCGGCAGAAAAAAGAGTTTGCAATGATTTTGAGTTGGATGGCATTGGGAGTATTGCCATTGTCACGGGTTCCAATATGTCAGGAAAAAGCACTTTTGAAAGGACAATGGGCATAAATACTGTTTTGGCATTGGCGGGAGCACCGGTTTGTGCTAAGGCCATGGTTGTTTCCCAAACTCAGGTGTTTACTAGCATGAGGACTATAGACTCTTTGGAAGAAAGTGTCTCTTCTTTTTATGCAGAATTGAAGCGGCTCCGTCAATTGTTGGACTTACTTCAGGACGAAAAACCGGTACTTTTCATGCTGGATGAAATTTTAAAAGGAACCAATTCGCATGACCGTCATGAAGGGGCAGCGGCTCTTATTCGACAATTGAAAGACTTAAATGCTTCGGGTTTGGTTTCTACTCATGATATTAAGCTAAGTGAGTTGGCAAAAGAATCAGATCAATTGAAAAATTTTAGTTTTGAAAGCCAGATTGAGGGAGATGAAATTTTATTTGATTATAAGATCCATGAAGGTCCTTGTCGCAGTTTTAATGCCAGTAAATTAATGGAGAAAATGGGAATTAAAGGAATAGCCAAAAGCTAAAGGTATGGGCGAATCTACTTTACAAGATTTCCCCCAGCTGGAAACCGAAAGGTTACAATTGATTCACATTTCCAATGGACACCAAGAAGATTTATTGAAGCTTTTTGGGGACGACAGGGTGGTTAGATTTTATAACCTCAAACCCTTCAAAACTACGGAAGACAGTAAAAGACTTATTCAGTATTTTGAGAGTCGTTTTTTGGAAAAGAAAGCTGTACGTTGGGGAATTGGATTAAAGAATCAAAAGGGAATTATCGGTACCATAGGCTATAATAATTTTAGTAAAAATCACCGAGCCAATATAGGTTTTGATCTCCAGCCTGCTTTTTGGGGAAAGGGCATTATGAAAGAGGTATTGGCTAAAGTGCTTGATTTTGGCTTTCATGAATTGGAAATTAATCGGGTGGAGGGCGAAGTAATGAAAGGAAATATACAGTCCATGAAGCTATTGGAAAGGTTTAGCTTCAAAAAAGAAGGTCTGTTGAAGGATTGGATGTATTGGAATGAAAGGCATTTTGATATGTGGATGTATGCTCTTATAAAAAAAGAATATATGACAAATTCTGCAGTTTAATTTAAAGCAGCTTATTTATCTTCTTTATTGTTCCTTTTTTCTTTTATCTCAACTTCCTCAGCCAATTGTTTTAAATTAAGGTAATCCTCCTTTAGTTTTTTTTCTAGCAGACTATGAAAAAAGTTAAAATAGGCCTTCCAAAAATCACCTTTTCCTGTTACATGATGGGTGGCTACAACTAATGTTCCTCCATTCTCAGGAATAAAATTTATTTCGGCATCTACAGTCATGGCCTCGCTTTTCAGTTGGTATGCAATTCGCTGGTCTCTAATAAATTCAGTGAGCTCTTCCGTAATGACGTAATTTTGTTTTTTTCCGCTTACTCTAAATTCATATACACTGCCCACTTCATTGGGCTCTCCACTAATTAATTCTACCTCTAGTAGATTTTTTATGCGTCTTACCATCATTTCCGGGTTGGTGTAGGTCGCAAATACTACTGTTGGAGGCCGGTCAATTCTTTGTTTTATAATCAGAGTTTGGGTGGGGTTGAAAACACCTAAAAGGAAAAAGGTAAGTACTAAAATACCTGTAAGTGCCACTGTGGATTTTATATAAGGATGACTTTTAAAGATCATGGTAGTGGAAGGATGAATTTGATTCTTTCGCAAGTTATTAAAATTTATGGAGTCTTTATTTGAAAAGTATTGCACATCCTATGTCTCCAACCATAATATTGATTTTGTACACTTATGGCTAAATCGGAAAAACCTCTTTCTGGACCCGGAAATATTCTGATAACTGGATGAAGACAAATTCGCTTTCCAGACTACTTCTTTTCCTGTTAAGAAGAAAATTCCTGCTTCTCCAATAATGGCTGCCTTCGAGACTGCTATTGCCCATGAAATAGGTCATTATGTTGGTTTTCGGTATGCCGATTATTTGGATAAAAGCTTTAGTTGTGGCGGCCCTGACGATAATGAGAGCGATGAAAGAATGGGAGATAACTATATTCCAGGTACACCAACAGATCCAAAGGCTGGTTCCTGAATTCTGGCTTGCTCTATTACATTCACTAATCCTCCTTTTACTAATAATGGTAAGACTTCTTAGGTTATTTGTGTTAAAATTAAAAATGGAAAGGGTAATGAGTGTAATAGAATTTCTTTATAGGAATATTTTTGAATATTTTTTCGTTTTTAGCTCCTGATTATAGCTTTTATTTTACTTGGAATGGATATAATTAAATTGATTAAGATATTGTTTAATTTGTATTAAATTTTTATTAAATTGATTTAATTTTCAATTTTTATTATAGCTCATTTCCTGTCTTTTTAAGTTTTTTATTATTTTATTTTTAACAAAACTATTTTATTCTCATGAAGAAAATATTAAATCTAATGCTAGTAGGATCAATGTTATTTTGCATTTATTCCTGCGAGCAGCCGGAAGAAGAATCTCCTGCTTTGGAGGAAGTATCTTCTGAAATTTATGATAAACTGGATCGCTTAGGATTCAACACAGTTGACTATCCTGTAATTAAGTATAATGGTCAACTTATTGTAGAAAATGATATCGTAATTAATCTTTCAGAATTAGATGATCTATCGAATGCTTCTCAGTTACCTACAGCAGAACAATATTCTACAAATAATTTGGTGACTGCCACTCCGAGAACAATAAGTGTTTATGTGAATTCAAGCTTTAGTCAAAACTACTTTGACGGTACAGATGAAGCAATTGCACGTTACAATGCGGAGAACTTGACGCTTACATTTCAGCGGGTTAGCAGCTCATCCCAAGCCGATATTGTTATCAATCCTTCTCCTTGGTATTATGGGCTATTTGGAATTTTAGGGTCGGCAGGCTTCCCTACGGCATCTGGAAACCCATATGATGAGATTCTCATGACTCGATCTTATTATGATGGTGTAACCAATATTGACGGTTTGGCTACTACCATTGCCCACGAAATGGGGCACTGCATTGGTTTCCGTCATACCGATTATATGGATAGAAGCTTTAGTTGTGGTGGATCTCCTGATGATGAAGGAGCTGGAAGTACTGGAGCAAATCATATCCCAGGAACACCAACTGGCCCTGAAGCCGGTTCATGGATGTTGGCTTGTGGAAGTGTTAATCTTGACCGTCCATTTACCAGCAGTGATAAAACCGCTTTGGATTATTTATATTAATTCTTAAGGCTTGTCTGAATTTTTACTTAGTGAGAATGAAAGTTTGAAGTCTGAAAGGGTTGTTTTTGAGTTGATGATCCATAATTAGGAATAAAGAAAACAACCATGCTCAGGGCTTTATGGTGATTTGCAACAAAATGAAAAAATTTTTAGACAAGCTCTAAATTTCAGGCAAAAGAAATGAGCTAAGGAGGCTGGTTTAAAAAGGGATTTCTTTAACTATGGAGAATACCTTTTTTACTAGCCTCTTTTTTTGATGGGCTAAGTGGAGTTTTAATGGGGTAAAAAAAGGTAATAGTAGGGGTGTTGTATTTTTTTTATTTCTAGGGCAAGTTAATTTTTAAATGATTCCCATTTAGTATGCAGAAGAGGTTTGTGGGCAATAGGTAAATTAAATTATCAATTATTGTGTTTTTAAAATGAAATTTTTACGCTTTCCAAGATAGGAATTTGTTTGAGTAATTGACTTTTATGACCTTTCGAGTGAGTAGGCTTGAAATCAATAAAATAGGAGTTTCTTTAATTGAACTGGTGAGGTTTGGTTCAATTCAATTTTTTCCTGTGAATTATGCAAAATTATATCCCCAAGTTCCTAATTGATGATTAAATTTGATAAATTAGGTAGTAATTTCGGCATTGTGCTTTCAATTTTTTATGTCTGCTAGTTTTATACCATTATAGACTTTATGGAAAGCTAATGGCTTAATTTTAAAGGCTTTTCGACCATTGGGTCTTTTTGGTGGTTGCAAAGTTAATTGGGAATTTAGCGATCTCCTTTAATGAAAGCGCATAGGAAAAGTGTCATTGTGTTTTTTTGCTTTTTTATGGTTGGTTTTTCGTGGGCCAAGGCTCAAGCTATTGAAGGAACCCAATTAAAAGTCAAGCAGGCAGATGTCGAGGATTCCCTTTCCCTTTTCAATGGAAATTTCCCTTTTAAAAATGTTAATTTAATTCCCTTCTATTATGCTAAGAAAGCATTTAGAGAGATTGAGAGATATGAAAAACAAAAAAACTGGGAGGGCTTGTATCCGGTTTTATCCGATTATGTAAAAAACTTTGGAATAGAAAATTTTTATAAGGATACTGATTTACTTTGGCGACTTGCGAAAACTGCTGAGATTTTAGGAAAGAAGGAAGAAGCTAAAGCCCTTTACCGATTGGTGTTAAAGCATCATAGAGATAGCTTCAGTTTGCAGTGGTTACAAAAACATTATGATAGCCTTAATCGGGACCAGGCAGATTTGTATGTGCCTTTGAAGTATTACTATGAACTGGTTGAATATCGGCAAGAAATAGATACGCTCAGGCCTCCAAAAGGAATTTTATTGAATATGGGCGATAGTATTAATTCTTCTTCTGCCGATTATGGGCCCAGTTTAAGTTTGAAAGATGAAACATTGCTTTTTACCTCCAAGAGACAAAGGGCTAGAAGAGGGCTGGAAGTGGAAAGTGTGGAGGGGATATATTTAAGCAAAAAAGAAAGAGGAAAATGGCGTGCAGCAAAGCCTTTTGAAAATATTAACAGCCAATTTAATGAGGGGTCTCCCTGCCTAAGTAAGGATGGGAAAACGCTTTATTTTTCCCGTTGTTGGGCGCCTGATGGTATTGGGAATTGCGATATCTATGTAAGTCACTTGCAATCTGATGGAATTTGGAGTTCTCCCGAGAATTTGGGGAGTTCCGTAAATAGTAGCAGTTGGGACTCCCATCCTTCTTTGTCTCATACTGAAGATACCTTGTATTTTGCATCTGATCGTCTTGGTGGTTTTGGCTTGTCCGATATTTATTTTACCTATAAATCTTCTGATGGGAATTGGGTGAAGGCTCAAAATGCTGGCCCTGTAATTAATACGAGAGGGAGTGAAAATAGCCCTTTTTATCACCCTGTTCACCATGTATTGTATTTTAGTTCTGATTATCAGACACTAAATTTCGGGCAATTTGATATTTATAAAAGTAATAGGCGCCAAGGGCATTGGGAGAATCCAAAAAATATAGGTCCTTTAATTAACGGGAAAGGAAGTGAATTCTATTTTACTATAGATTCAGAATCGAAAGATATCTATTATGCCCGTTCGGAAACCGAAAGCCTTGAGGATATGAGTTTGTATTCTTTTCCTTTGCCTATGGAAGCCCAACCTTTGGCAGTAACCCGGCTTAGTGGATCCTTAACAGATTCTCTGACGCATAAGCCTTACCAAGGCATCGTGTCTATTATTGATTTGGATCATGGAATCGAAGTAGCACCCAAGTTTTTACGGGCCGATGGGTCTTTTGAATTTGACCTGATCAATAATAATAATTACTTATTGATTATTCAGGGAGATAATTTCTTTCGTATAGAAGAAATGTTCTATTTGAACGGGGAGATGGAAATGGGTCGTTATGCTAAGCCTTTATCGACCAATATAAAATTTGAATCCTTGGAGTTTGATCATGGAAAAGCTGAGATCAAAACCGAAATGCGAAGTGATTTAAACAAAATTGTTAATTTCCTTTTGGATAATCCCGAGTTTAAACTGGTAATATCAGGACACACTGATTCTGCAGGAGATGATGATTTTAATTTGACCTTATCTCAAAAAAGAGCTGATGCCATAAAGGAGTATGTTACCTATTTTAATCCGGTAGCTGAATTCAGGGTAAATGCCATTGGATATGGCAGTTCCAAACCCATTGTGGAGGAGAAAACAGCTGTCGATAGAAAGTTAAACCGAAGGGTAGAGTTTCATATCTATCGTCCTTCCATAGAGGAAATGGAAGAGGACGAGAAAATTGAGCAAGAGGAAGAGTGGTGATCCAATAATAGAGGCAAAATTGAAAGAGCCTTGAAAAGACTTGGAAAACTATAGAGAAAACCCCTTTTTTTGACTGACTTTTTTTATTGCTTTTTTAAAGTGCCTCATCACACATTCTAGGCCTCCTTTATTATATTTTCACTTTTACCTATTGTTTTGTCCTTCCCAGTTTCAAAAAGTGAGATTTTCATGTTAAAAAATAGCCCTTCTCTCAATATATGAAGAAAAGATTAGGCTTTCTGTTGAAAAAGGCCCCTTAGTTATTCTTTATTTTTAGCAAGGAATTCAAATTTTTTTACCGGGTTTTTCTTTAGCAATATGCATCAATTTCCCCCTTGATTTTTCCCTTTAATTCTGAAAAAATAATGTCTTCTTATTTGAGTTCAGTATTTAATAAATTATTAGGAATAATATTTCCTGTGCAATAATAACTCCTTGATTATAAACTTTTACAAGGATTCTTGGAGCTAACTATTTTTTTATTAAAAGGCAACTTTCCATTTATATTATTATAAAAATCCTCTAATTATTTAACGTTTTTATCCACTAATAATTCATCTTTAAATAGTATTATAT
>NZ_SMMB01000692.1 GCF_009711365.1 Xanthovirga aplysinae
AAACGGCACTAATTAACCTCAATATTGAATTACATTTAAGTATACAAAGCCGGTTAATAAAAAAATAATCACCAAATTAAAAAGGCCAATGGAGTAAATACCTATTATCAAGTACCAAAATAGATATTAACCATAAAGTCAAATTTTACCAAGGAAGTTGAAGCTTACTATCAACAAGCAATGAGGCTTGGTGGTTATTATTAAAATAAGCGGTTTTACCTAATACCTAGAAAATCTAATGACGGATCGTTCCCCTGAAAGCCTAATTCAAAAACTAAAAGCCTACAAAAAGAAATACTACCAAAATAAACTGATAAAAGGTTTGATTTTGGCTCCAGCAGTATTGGTTTCAATATATCTGTTTTTGAATTCTGCAGAATACACCTTAAGGTTTAATTCAACTGTCCGTACCGCCATTTTTTTTACCTCCCTGGCTGTTGGTTCGGGAGTACTCTATTATTGGGTAATTTTACCGTTTTACCGACTTCTAACCAACAACCGTCAATTGAGTAATGAAGAAGCAGCCCGTCAAATAGGGAGATATTTTCCAGATATTAAAGATAAATTACTCAATACCTTACAATTATTAAAACAGGGAAGTCCCGAAAATAGTCTCTTAAAGGCAAGTATAGAGCAAAAAACGAAAGAAATCGGACATATATCGTTCAAGGATGCCATTCCAATAAAAGCAAACCTAAAATATTTCAAATACCTTCTTCCACCTGCTTCCCTAACCTTTATCCTCTTATTCCTTATTCCACAACTTTTTACAGAAAGCACTAGCAGAATCTTACAGTACAATAAAGAATTTATTCCTGAAGCACCCTTTCAATTTGTATTGGAAAATGAACATTTAAATGGCTTCTCTAATGAAGATTTCACCCTTAAGGTAAAGGTGAAAGGAACAGCTTTACCAGATCAGGTGTACTTACATACAGCCACCAGGCAGATTAAAATGCTGCCCACCAATAAAAATTTATTCGAATATACATTTCCTAAAGTTAGAAACACCACCTCTTTCATTTTTGAGGCAGCTGGACATCAATCGAAAACCTATAAATTAAAAATTTTCAACAGACCTGTTTTGAAAGATTTGACGGTACAACTCAATTACCCAGCTTATCTGCAAAAGAAAAATGAGGTATTAACGAACACCGGACAATTGGAAATACCAGAAGGAACAAAAATAATTTGGGAACTGCTTACCAGAGATACCGACAGTCTATTCTTTTCTTTTCCTGCTTCCGAAGAACATTATTTTCTTACGCCAAAAGGAAAACAACAATTTTCTTTCCAGAGGGCAGCCAGACAATCCGAAGATTACACTATTAGTTTGTCAAATCCACATAGTAAAAATAAAGATCTGATTAGTTATCATATTGAAGTGATCCCCGATCAATATCCGGAAATAACGCTACAACAATTTCAGGATACAACTTTGTACAGCTTTGTAATTCTGGGAGGAAATATTTCAGATGATTATGGAATTACTAATCTCCACTTAAATTTCAAAAAGAAGAACGATCAAAAATATCAGTCAAAAAAACTTTCCATTTTAAAAGATCAAAATACGCAACAGTACTACTACCAATGGCGTCTTGATAGCCTTGGATTGGAAGAAGGAAATGAAATTAATTATTTTCTTAGTGTAACCGATAATGACCAGGTAAATGGCCATAAAACGTCAAAGACAGCCATTTATTCACTAAAGATTCCTACCAGAAGAGAGCTTAAAGAATCTTTGGGAAAAAGTACTGCAGCAACAGAAAATCAAACCAACCAAACCATTCAACAAGCCAAAGAAGTAAGAGAACAATTGCAAGAAGCTATCCAAAAATTACGCAGCAAAAAAGATTTGAGCTGGCAAAATCAACAAGAATTGGAAGAATTGATTAAAAAAAGAGAGGAGCTTAATCAGGCAATTGAAAAATTAAAAGACCAAAGTCGGGATGAACAATTAAAAAGGGAAAGATTTGGAGAACAAAATGAACAGCTTGCTCAAAAGGCTAAACAGCTTCAACAATTAATGGAAGAGCTCCTTGATGATGAAACCAAACAACTGTATGAAGAACTACGGAAGTTATTAGAAGAAAAAAATCAACTAGAGAAGATTCAAGATCAACTTTCAAAAATTGATTTTAAGGAGAAAAACCTTGAAAAAGAACTGGAAAGGACACTGGAACTTTTCAAACGGATGAAAGTGGAGAATAAACTCAACTTAATCTCAGAAGATTTAAAAAAGGCTGCTGAAGAACAGGATCAATTAGCCGAAGAAAAAAGAAATACAAAAAGTGAAAAGCAGAAGGCTTTACAAAAACAAGAAGAACTTAATCAAAAGTTTGATGAGCTGACCAAAGACATCAGAAAGCTTCAGGAAATGAATCAGGAATTAAAAAATCCTGAACCAATCCAAAGTACACAAGAGGAAGAACAAGAAATTAAAGAGGAACAAAAAAATGCACAGAAGGCCTTAGAAGAAGGAAAACGCAAAAACTCACAGAAAGCACAAAAAAATGCCGCTCAAAAAATGCAGAAAATGGCAAAAAAAATGGAGGAAATGCAGAATGCCATGGAGATGAGTATGAGCATGGAGAATCTAGATGACCTTAGGTATATTTTAGAAAACTTAGTGAAATTATCTTTTAATCAAGAAAAACTGATGAAAGATTTTCGGGAGGTACGCCAATCTGACCCCCGATTTATGAAATTATCAGAAAAACAACTGGAAATTAAGGATGATGCTGTCATTATTGAAGATAGTTTAATGGCCCTTGCAAATCGGGTGTTCCAAATTCAATCTTTTGTGACGAGAGAAATAGGGGAGATGAATAAAAATATTGAAGAAAGTATGACAGCCCTGAAAGAACGTAAAAAGGCAAAAGCTACTGCTAAGCAACAATTTGCCATGACCTCTATGAATAACTTGGCACTACTGTTGGATGATGTACTGGACCAAATGCAACAACAAATGGCAGATGCTATGGGCAAAGGAGAGGGAAAACCCCAAGAAGGAAATTCACCTGCTTTAAGTGAACTTCAAAAACAATTAAACCAACAAATCGGAGAATTGAAGAAAAGTGGTATAAGTGGGAGGGAGCTATCCGAAGAACTGGCCCGTTTGGCAGCAGAACAAGAGAAATTAAGACAGAGTTTAAGAGAAATGGAAGAAAAAATGGCTGGTGGGGAAAATGGCGGTGGAACTGATCTAGATGAACTAATGAAAAAAATGGAAAAAACAGAAAAAGATTTAGTCAACAAACAACTTTCTTCTGAAACTATAAAACGACAAAAAGACATTCTCACCCGACTGT
>NZ_SMMB01000068.1 GCF_009711365.1 Xanthovirga aplysinae
GTTAAATGCAGATCCTTTCAGTGAAAAAAAATAAAAAAAATTAAGCCCTTACAAACAATCCATTCTTCTTACATGTTATCAGTATAAATTCATTCCCCAGGAAATTCTTCCTAATAAAAAACACAAACAAGAATATATCTAATCCAGAGCTTTTAACTGAAAACAAAACTCAATCCACCTGCAAAAAATTCTAATTAGAAGATTACGTAGGTCCTTCACCCACAAGTTCATTCAAAAAGGGGATCAGTCTGCCTTACTTATTAAAGTAAA
>NZ_SMMB01000265.1 GCF_009711365.1 Xanthovirga aplysinae
GAATTATCTATTGCGGAGGAAATAGAAGAAAATTCATATTTCATTAGCAAGGTGGATTACTTTTCCTTTGAGGGACTTGGTCAACCCATTGAGGTTTTGTTAAATGCAAACAAAAATTATCACATTAATATTGTTGGGTATTATCAATTGACAGATGATGATGTTGTTGAGGTGGAAAATCAAGGATATACAGTTCAAGAAATTGAAATCTTTAATGAATTTGACTCCCAGAAGCCTACCCCTGATGAAATAGGAAGTATTTTATATGGAGGACCCTTTATTGGTGTGCATTTTGGGATTAATTTAATTGGTTCAGTTTTTGACATTACTAGTAATGATTTCAATCCTGACCCTAACAACACTATTACATTTGATTTAGAAAATATAAATACTTATAATAAAGTATGGCAAATTAATACTTTGAATCTTGAATCCTTCGATGCTTTGGGAGATGTCATTTTGGCTTTTCATACTCTTAATGCTGGAATTGTTGATGTCAATTTAAATGAACCTATTGAGGAACTATTGGTAGTAAAAGATTATTTGGAAAAAGTGAGTTTGAATTATGTGTCTCCTTCGGGTCAAAGAACCGTGCTTGCTGTTAATGAAAATGTTTTCTTTGGCGACCAAATCAATTATATCAAGCTAAATGTGAATATTCCAGAATTAAACACTGATGAGAATGGAGAATTAATTGATTTTAATCCTGATGGGATGACAACAATTAATTTTTTGTTTGGTTTGGAGTTATTTAAGGAAATTGAAATAAATCTTTGATTTAAATATAAAAGGTCCAGTCTTCAAAAATCTCTTCTCGGTCTCATTGCAAATGAGGCCGAGGGATACCTTCTTTTTCTTTTACTTTTTCCATTTTCCTAAATACACCTTATTCTCTATTTAGGGAGTTTCTTTT
>NZ_SMMB01000210.1:0-256 GCF_009711365.1 Xanthovirga aplysinae
TTTCATGCGCATCAGGATGGTGAATCTAATCTTATTCAAGGTGTAAACCTTATTGGTCAAATTACTATGGGCGATGGAAATAACAACGATGACAATAATTTTGATTTTTATGCTGATCAGCAAGGTGTCTCTAATGAAATAATAGGAAATAATGGCATTGGAGGGAACAGAAATGATGAGAATGTGCTGAGAACTTCGGCTTATCAAGTGGGGAACTCCAATGTTTTGAATTTAACCAACTTTATTCTTGGTAATA
>NZ_SMMB01000210.1:495-706 GCF_009711365.1 Xanthovirga aplysinae
GTTAACGTTAATGGGGATGACAACATCATAGGTGACCCCGATTTCGATGATTTTAGTTTGGGAAATAATATAATCATGGGTAACAGAAATGATGGTAATCGTCAAGGCTTTGGAGTACTCATAGGTGGGGATGAAAATGTTATTCAAGGTAATAACCGAATTTTAGGGAATAACAATGATGGGAATCGTCAGGTGAAATTCATTGGAATTC
>NZ_SMMB01000138.1 GCF_009711365.1 Xanthovirga aplysinae
TACCTGTTGTACTTCCGGAAAATCATTTTTCAGGGCTTCAGCAACCGGAGCAGGAGAAAGAGGTGTTTTCGTATTTTCTCCGTTTAAATTGAAGTTGACTTCAACCCGGTAAAGCTTGTCAATTTGGGTATTGTATCGATCATAACTTAATTCATCCAGTACCCAAAAGCAAATCAAAAGACAGCAGGCCATGCCTACTGTTAAACCGGATATGTTGATCAGTGAGTAAAATTTCCGCTTCCCTAAATTTCTAAGGGCTGTTATGATGTAATTCCTTACCATAGCTGATTTTTTATCAGGTGGTTAAAAATGTCTTGTATTCAGATTATCCAAAAAGTATTCCGGCAAAAATGAGACTTTGGAGGCGTTAAAACAAACTTTTTAAAAACAAGACATCGGTCAGCAGGCACTCGGGTTCGCTCACGGACGATTTATAGTTTTTAGTTAGCTTTTTTAAAAT
>NZ_SMMB01000515.1 GCF_009711365.1 Xanthovirga aplysinae
ATGTCACTAATTCACTCTAGTTGAGTTTAAACACGGTGTTTTTTCCGGACAATAATACAATCACCAATGTCACTAATTCACTCTAGTTGAGTTTAAACACTGAAGATGGAAGGGTTCTACACGTTACTCATGCGTCACTAATTCACTCTAGTTGAGTTTAAACACAAGATATTGATCTATCTGACCCTTATTCAACTTTGTCACTAATTCACTCTAGTTGAGTTTAAACAAGAACCTTTCTAATAAAAGCTAACAAATACGATGTAGTCACTAATTCACTCTAGTTGAGTTTAAACCCCTTCCATTACATCCTAAGGTTCAAAAAGTGAAGAAATAGAAGATTTCAACTAGAGTCCCTTCGGGGATTGGTGATTAGCCTAAGTTCTTCGAGAACTACGTTAGAAGTCAATAAAATAGGTACCCTGCTGTGCTCCACAAGCAGCTTGCTCTACGGAAATGCTGTAAACATTCCTGAGGAATAGGGAAAGTCAGCTTTTTGTCAAGAATCTCTTGTAAAACGGCTTTTAACATTGGCGATGTGGATCAACAGGCTTTTGGCCTGGCTTATAGCAGATAACCTGAAGCTTTTCATTTGAGAAGCTTCAGGTCTTTATTTATAAAATGAATATAGATGATACCTATTAAACCTCAATCTTATGTCTATGTGCAAAATAGGAGAGGACGACCCTTGATGCCAACTAGAAGAATGGGAGCGGTACGTAGATGGCTGAAAAGCGGTGTGGCTAGGGTAGTACAAAGAGATCCTTTTACTATTCGATTCAAAAGACAGGTAAAAACTACTACTCAACCTCTTACCATGGGGATAGACCCCGGCTATGGTAATTTTGGCGTGTCAATAAGAGATGAACAAAAAGAGCTTTTTTCAGCAACAGTAATGTTGCTGGTTGGGGAAAGTGAAAGGTTGAGTGAAAGGAAGATGTATAGGCAGAATCGTAGGTATCATAAACGATATCGTCCCTATCGACCACTAAAAAATGTTATGAAAGATGGTGATCTGCCACCTTCTGTAAAACACAGGTTAGAAGTACATCTATATTTTTGCAAAAAGCTCGTAGGAAAAATTTTGCCAAATATTGAAAGAATTAGGTTAGAGGTCAATGCATTTGATACCCAATTGTTGAAAGATCCGGAGATCTTTGGGGAGGGATATCAGAAGGGGCCACAGCTGGGGTTTCTAAATGTGAAAGAATACGTCTTATTTCGAGATGGACATAAATGCCAGTGGCCCCAATGTAAGAATAAATCTAAAAACCCTGTTCTTCGAGTTCATCATATAGGTTATTGGAAGGAAGATAGAAGCAATAGACCAGATAATCTTATTACCATATGTACAAGTTGTCATAACAGTGCGAAACATGAAGAAATAGGAGGTTTTAGAGGATGGCAACCTTTAATAAAAGGTATAAGTGAAACCCTAAAGCAGGCCACGAATATGGGAATTCTTACCAAGGGGTTAAAAGAGAAATTGTATGCTGAGGCGACTTACGGATATATCACCAAGGCAGAAAGACATAGCTTAAAATTAGAAAAGAGTGAACTAAATGATGCCTTTGTTATAGGATTAGGAAATAAACAAACCAGGGCATTACCTTTTGTATTTACTCAAATTAGGCGAAATAACCGTAGTCTGGAAACTTTTAGGGATGCCGTTTATTTGGATAAAAGGACTAATGAGAAGGCTAAGGGCAAAGAGCTCTTTAATGGCAGAACTTGTAGAAATAAGAACTTGAATACAGAAAATTTAAAGGTTCACAGAGGAAAAAAAATTACTCAAGGAAATCGAAGTATTCGCAACCAACGCTATGAGCATCAAACTGGAGACTTAGTGTTGGTTAAAGGAGGCCTCTATGAATCCAGAGGGGTGCACAGCAAAGGGCGTTCCCTTCGATTAAAAGAGCATAAAGATATTGGTGTAAATAAAGCAAAAATTCTGTTACACCGCAAAGGTATAGTTGTCAATTTATTAGAAACTAAGAAGCTGAGGACTGGGAAAGGATAAAAAGTCCCCAGTCCTCCGACATTCCTCATCCAT
>NZ_SMMB01000173.1 GCF_009711365.1 Xanthovirga aplysinae
TCAACTTGAGCGCATTCAAAGTCTTAAAACGAGCTATAAAGTTGACACCCTAAATCTTTACAAAATTATTAGGCTTGAACAAGATGTGATAAACAAAAAGCACTATTCTGACTTTTTAAAATTTAGCTTTCCAACACATAAAGAAAATTCAATTCCAAATGAAATTAAAAAAATCCAAAACAACTTTAAAACAATTGAGAGTCAGAACTCTAATTCTCTTAAGGTTTCCTCTCTCTGGATGGTGATTTCCTCCACCTATTCACTACTACTCATATTTCCTTTTTTAATTTTACTCCCCGTCAACCAAGAATTTGATAAGAATGCAATATTTGGTTGGTTTTCCTTAATTGTAATTTTAGCTGCATTAATCACCTCCATCACGGTTATAGCATACCAAATCCCAATAATAAACGAAAACCCATTCTATAACTATCTTTTAAATGCTGGGATACATCTAGTTTTCATTATTCTATTCATCATTATTATTAGAAAAAACAGATAATATTTTTAAGCAAAAACATACTGTAATACCTACCCAAGGTATTAACTAAAATTTTAATCAGCCACTATCAAT
>NZ_SMMB01000102.1 GCF_009711365.1 Xanthovirga aplysinae
AATATGTTTACCCCATCTTCCACCTGCATATCGATCTTTGAAGTAAAGATTTAAGGAGTCTTCAAAAGAGCCAGTATATCCAAAGTTGGTGCTATGATGATAAAGGGATGTTAAAACATCAAAAGGGTTCCTTGCAACATAGATATATTTTGATTTTGATTTTGGCAATTTTCCATATTGTAAATGAGTAGTAATTATTCTTCTATTGGTAAATTCATTTGAAAGATCAGTTTGTTTATCTATCCTTTCTAAATAAGGACACACCTCATGAATATGATTAAAATTCATTTTCCCATCAGAACAAAGTTGATACATTATCATTTGTAACCATGTCGTACCCGACTTTGGAA
>NZ_SMMB01001000.1 GCF_009711365.1 Xanthovirga aplysinae
TTATTTAAGATTTTTAAATGAATTTAAAACTTGGATCTTATTGAAAGCCGGATAAACTTTCTTGATATTAAAAATTGACACAAACGGACATTAATAATTGAAGAAACCACCTTGAGATGGTGGGGAAATTTTCACCCATTTACTTGAAATTACCAATGAAAGGGAAGTGGTTTCTGAAGGACTTTATATATTTGTCCGTTATTAAGGAGAAGAATTCCGTTTTTTATGGGAAAAGTGCTTATTGTTACATATTATTGGCCACCTAGTGCTGGAGTAGGGGTTCAACGATGGTTGAAACTTTCAAAATATTTGTCAGAAAATGGTTGGGACCCTGTTATTTTTACACCCGAAAACCCAGATTTTTCAGTAAAAGACAAGACTCTTGAAAAGCAAATTTCTCCTGAGATTGAGGTGATTCGTTTTCCAATTTGGGAACCTTTTCAATTTTTTCATGCCCTAACTGGAGGAAAGAATAAAAATTCAGTAAAACAAGGTGTAGTATTAGAAAAGACTAAACAAAGCCTTTTTGAAAAGGCTTCTGTTTGGATAAGAGGAAATTTTTTATTGCCAGACCCAAGAGTTTTTTGGGTAAAGCCTTCCATAAAATACCTTTTGGATATTGTAGATAAAAATCAAATAGATGCAGTTATTACAACGGGTCCTCCCCATAGCATGCATCTTATTGGATTGGGTCTAAAAAAAACAAAAGGATTAAAATGGTTAGCCGATTTTCGAGATCCCTGGTCAGAATGGGATTTGTTGCCTAAATTGAAAACCACGACATTGGCCCATAGTATACACCGGAAACTTGAGCAAAAGGTTTTAAAGAAAGCCGATTGCATTCTGACCGTTGGTCCAAGGTTAGCGGAGGGATTCACTGCATTGGGTGCAAAAAAAGTGGAGGTGCTCTACAATGGGGTAGATCCAGAGGATTATGAAGGGTTAACGGTTTCGAAACCAACTCCTACAAAATTTATAATCAGTCATATCGGATTGATGAATGATACCAGGAACCCGTCTGCATTGTGGAAAGCTTTGAGGGAGTTGATTGAGGAAAATGAGGTATTTGCTGATAATTTTCAATTAAACTTAGCCGGGATAGTAAGCGAAAATATTTTAGATGATTTTAAAAAGGACCCCTTATTGTCTGAGAAATTAGTGTATACTCCTTATCTTTCCCATGAAGATGTTTTTAAAGAGGCCGCAAATTCATCTTTACTAATGGTTATTTTGAATAATACCGATAATGCCCGATGGATTCTTCCCATGAAGATGTATGAATATTTATCGGTGGGTCGCCCAATATTGTTGTTAGGCCCCGAAAAAAGTGATGCAGAAGGGATTATTGAGTCTTTAAAAGCAGGATTTAGCGTTCGATTTGATGATAAAGATTCCTTGAAGCGTGCAATTGAGATAACTTTTCAGGATTATATAAATGGAAATATAGAGAGAAAAGCACATGATATGGCCGCTTTTGATAGAAAATCCCAAGCAAAGCGATTGGCAGCCTTTTTGGATGAATTAGTGCTGGAAAAGTAAAAATCCTGACAAAATATAATCTTTCAGAGACCTTTATTGGCTACCTTTGATATATATTGGATTGTTTTGGATTCAAGAATTCCTTGGAGACACTCTTATTCGACGATGAAGTTTAAAAAAGGGTTTGGAAATCTTGAAGGCCTATTAGATCAATTTTTCTAAAGAAATTTATGAATAAAGTAAAGTTTGCCATTGTCGGATGTGGTAATATTGGGAAAAGACATTTGGCAGTTATAGATGCTGATGAACGAGCTGATGTGGTGGCCTTATGTGATAGCAATAGGGAAAAGGTAGTTGCCTTATCCGAATTGTATGGGGATATTCCTTATTATTTGGATTATAGGGAATTATTAGAAAAAACCGATGCCGACGTAATTAGTATTTGTACACCACATGGTTTGCATGCCCCAATGAGTATTGAGGCAGCCAATAAGAGGAAACATGTTTTGGTGGAAAAACCCATGGCACTTACTACCAAGGATTGTCAGCAAATGATTGAGGCAGCCAAAACAAATGAGGTGCAGTTGATGGTGGTAAAACAAAATCGTTTCAATGTGCCCATCCAACTGACCAAGGATCTATTGGATGCTGGTAAGTTAGGTAAGGTTTATATGGTGCAATGTAATGTGATGTGGAACCGAAATCCTGAATATTATTCTGAATCGGATTGGAGGGGAAAAGAGAGAGTTGAAGGGGGGGCGTTGTATACCCAGGTTAGCCATTTTATTGATTTATTGATTTGGTGGTTTGGAGATGTAATTGAAGCGGATGCACGACTGGATACGAAATTACAGCAGGTGGAAGTGGAAGATTGTGGAACGGCCAATGTTCGTTTTTCAAGTGGAGTGATGGGTTCATTGTTATGGACCACCTGTGTATACAATAAAAATTATGAAGGGAGCATCACGATTATTGCAGAAAAGGGAACAATAAAAATTGGTGGGCCATATTTAAATAAAATTGACTTCTTTGATGTACAATCCTTTCCCATTCCTGATAAGTCCATTTTTATTGATCAGCCGAATCATTATGGAAAATACCAAGGGACAAGCTCTAACCATGATAAAGTGATAGGGGAAGTGATTAAAAAGCTTTTTCAGGAAGTTCATCAAGTGGTAGAAGGTGATGAAGGACTGAAAACAGTAGAGGCAATTGAAAAAATTTACCAAAACCAAATCCCTTTCAACCGTGAATAAGCCTCAAGTATTAAAGTCAGCGATTGTAGAAGTTGAATTTGGGCAAAAGGTAAAAGTTATTGAGCCTGTAAATCTTTATGGATGTAAAATTGGAGAACAGTCCTTTGTAGGTCCATTTGTAGAAATTCAAAAAAATGTTTCTATTGGAGAAAGATGTAAGATACAATCGCATTCCTTTATTTGTGAAATGGTTTCCATTGGAAATGATTGTTTTGTGGGACATGGGGTAATGTTTATTAATGATCTTTTTGAAGGGGGGCAACCAGCGGGAGGAAATAAAGGTTTGTGGAAGGCCACTAAAATTGGGAATCATGTTTCTATTGGTTCTAATGCCACTATATTACCTGTCAATATTACAAACCGTGTGGTGATCGGAGCAGGTGCTGTGGTGACCAAAGATATTACCGAATCGGGGGTGTATGCCGGGAATCCAGCAAAAAAAATTAGAAATTTATGAATGTCCCTTTTGTTGATTTAAATGCTCAATACCAGTCGATCAAATCAGAAGTGGATCAGGCTATCTTTGATTGCTTGGAGAAAAGTCATTTTGTTGGAGGTCAATTGGTTTTGGACTTTGAAAATGCTTTTGCAAAATATATTGGTACAAAACATTGTGTGGGGTGCGCTAATGGAACAGATGCCCTCGAAATAGCCCTCAATGCCCTTGGGATTGGATCAGGAGACGAAGTGATTGTGCCAGCTTGTAGTTGGATTTCTACTGCTGAGGTGGTTACTTCTTCTGGAGCAGAAGTGGTATTTGCAGATATATTACCCAATAAATATACCATTGATCCTGAAGATATTCGTAGAAAAGTAAGTGGTAAAACCAAAGCCATTATTCCCGTTCATTTTTTTGGTCGTCCAGCCGAGATGAAGGAAATCCTGGATATTGCCAGAGATTTTAATTTAAAAGTGATAGAAGATTGTGCACAAGCACATGGAGCATCTTATTTGGGTCAGAAGGTGGGGACTTTTGGGGATATAGCCACTTTTAGTTTTTATCCCGGAAAGAACCTGGGAGCATATGGGGATGCAGGTGCCATTGTTACCAACTCTGATGAATTAGTTGAGGTAGTACGTATGATCGGGAATCATGGACAAAAAGGGAAGCACAATCATTTACGGATTGGAAGAAATAGTCGGTTAGATACCGTACAGGCGGCTGTTTTAGGAGTTAAATTAAAGCAACTTGATAATTGGACGAAAAAAAGGATTCAGAATGCTCGTTTTTATAACCAATTATTAAGTACAGATCTGGTCAAAACCCCACTAATTGAAGAAGATGTCAGAAGTGTTTTTCATTTGTATGTGGTGAGAGTTTCGGATCGGGAAAAGGTGAGAAATTATTTGCGGGAAAAGGGAATCCAAACAGCCATACATTACCCTGAACCTTTGCCTTTTGTTAAAGCTTATCAATATTTGGGGCTTTCGGCTAAGGAATTTCCTGTTTCTAATGAATATAAAAGCCAGATACTGTCATTGCCAATGTATCCTGAATTGACAAAAGAACAAATTGGGTATGTTTGCGAATCCTTGTTGGAGAAAATGAGGTGAAATAGTATTTGTTCAAATGAATTGCTCTTTTTGTCAATTTTTCAGTACAGGAATTAAAGCAATAAATAGGGAGTAAGTCTGTTTTTTTGAATAAAGTTGCAATCATATTATTATAGTTTTTTTGTAGGTGCTTCGCTAGTCTGAGTTTTTTGTTTTATGATTTTAGAGATTTTTGGAAAGAAAATTAAGGTAAATGTTGGTAATTCTGTTGAAAGTCAGATTCTAAGGGAAGAATTGGGTGTTTATAAGGAAGTAGCGGGTGCAATTCAACCTGATTTAACCATCAATTATTTGCCTTCCTCAAACCTAAACGCTGAGAGTAGAAATCCCTCCTTACATTTAAATTCACTTGAGGGATTTGAAGTCAAAATGGTGGATGCGAATGTGGTGTTCAATTTTAAAGAGGGAAAATTAAATAAAATTGATTTTTCTCTTAATGATCGTTACCGGGGAAAATATTTGCTTAGTCATTTAAAACGATTCTATAATATCCAGTATAAAACTACTAGCGAGGCCATTGGACAAGCCTTTCATGAGTATGTGTTGGTTCCAGCCATGTTTTTTGACCCATCTTATTCCGTAGTTCATGCAAGCGGAATTTATTCAGAGGAGGGTACCACTGTTTTATTTGGAGGAACTGGAGGAGTAGGAAAAACTTCCTTAGAATTGGAATTATGTTTGAATAATAAAGCCAGTTTTCTTTGTGACGATATAGCAATAGTAAATAATGAGGGATATGTTTTTCCGAATCTAGCATACCCTAAAGTCTATGCCTATAATGTCGAGGGAAATAATAGCATGAAAGCGAAGGTATTGGGGGGAAAAGGGATTTTGGATCGATTTCAATGGTATTTTTGGAATAAATTGATAGGTCCCAATAGAGTTAGAAGACGTATACATCCAAAAAAAATTTATGGGAAGGTGACTTCGGATAGGCAAAAGCTAAATAAGTTTATTATCCTGTTTAGAAGTCATGTTTCAAAATTGGAATTAAAAGAAATTTCTCCAGAAAAAGCTGCTAAATTAAATGCTTCTGTTATAGCTTCTGAATATGCGGATTTTTTTAACCATATTCACTGGCATGAATATAACCGCAGGGCTTTGGATCAAGATTCATTTCTAAGTTTTAGCCAGATGAAAAAAAGGGTGGAAAATAATTTGAATAAGGCCCTACATTCTTCTGAATGCTTTTTACTTCATATTCCAATGGATATGCCTCATGAGAATTTTAAGGTGGAAATGGGTGGTTTGCTTAAAAAGATGCTAAAAAAGACAAATTTTATGGAGGTATCATAGTTCTCCATAAACCTCTATTGTTTCATTAGAAATTAGAATACTACCCAATTAAAGGCCCACCTTTTAGCTTTCATACTAGATGAAAAAATTAGTCATTTTTACAAATGAATATCCTTACGGGAAATCCGAGACCTTTTTTAAGGAGGAATTGAAAATATTATCCGGGTCATTTGAGGTAACTTTGTGCCCAGCTACTACTTACGGACAACCACGTGGAATTCCTAAAGGTGTTCATGTTGATTTAAGCTATGGAACTTTTTTAAAGCTTGGAAGGCCTATTTCTATGCTTTTTTCTTGCATTGATCCCATAGTCTGGAAAGGATTAATTACTCACTTCAAGAATTTAACATCCTCTTCGGCTATTAGAAGGGTGATGGCTGTTACTTATTTTGCCAATAAGACTTTTGAGTGGATTAAGTATAAGTATGGTAATGAAACCCAAGATATCATATTTTATTCCTATTGGATGGATTATGCGGCCTTGGGAATTGCATTTGCAGCTGCAAAAACCAAAAGAATAACTGGGATTAGCCGAGCTCATGGTTATGACCTGTATGAAGAAAGATATAAACCCCCATTTTGGCCATACAGATGTTTTTTATTGAATCAATTAAAGGCAGTATTTACCATATCTGAAAACGGAAAGGCCTATTTGGAGGAAAGATATGGTGAGAACGCAAAAAAGGTTGTGATTTCGAGGCTGGGAACCAAAAGCCATGTGGTAAGGGCAAAGGCATCCGAAGAAAATCATTTACATTTGGTTTCCTGTTCTTCATTAATTCCTTTGAAACGAGTGGAGTTACTTATGCAAGGGGTCCTTGGATTTGCTAAAAAGCATCCAAAAATGATAATAAAATGGACGCATATG
>NZ_SMMB01000006.1 GCF_009711365.1 Xanthovirga aplysinae
AGCAATAAAATCAAGAGTAAAAAATGCAACCTCCTACTTGACAACCCACAGCCCGATTCTGTTTCACCCAACTCTTAATTGAAGAAGGTCTTTTCAAATCAATCTTATCAGTACTTCAGAAATGATTTTCAAAGGCTCCTCCTATTTCCAATCCACTTATATGGTTATTTTTCCTATTTATTCAATGATCACTTAATACAAACCTAT
>NZ_SMMB01000456.1 GCF_009711365.1 Xanthovirga aplysinae
GGTCAGTAGGAGTTATTGGAACAAACCCATTATTATCTGGAATACCGTTTTTTAAAGTCATAAGGTAATTCTTTACTAAAGAGAGAACATTTCCATTAAATGAATGGAGATCTAAAAAATATTTCAAACTCTCAAATCTCCCTATTTCACCAATCCTATTCCTAATAAAATCATTTTTCTTATAGTAATATTTTAAAAATTGAACATCTTTACCCATTTGGGAATTTGACCTAAAGAATTCTTCAGGTTCTATTTGCAGGATAAGCCCACTTCTCGGCAAATGGTTTTCTTTTTCTAATACATCCAATAAAGCTGTGTGAAACCCCAAACTCATGCCATTATGAGATAGATTGAAGGTAGAAACACTAATACTATCTGGAATAAGAGTATGATGAGCACGAGATGAGCCCATAATTAAATATTCGGGTTTCTCTACATTTTGTAAATAATAATTAATATTTCCTCCTGACATCCCATACTGATTCTTTTGATAGAGATAATCAAAACCAATTACCATTAATATGGAACCAATCCCAACAAATAGAAATAAAAATAAAGTAAATCTTATTAACTTACTTAATCCCATAAATTAATTTAGATTCAAAACTGAAAATAGATAAATTGACTACCATTTGAAACACCAAATAAAAGAATAAAAATAATTAGTACCCCACAAAATGCTGAAGCCCAAATTTCACCTTTTTCATTTACAATTGAGTATAGACTTTTCTTCCTTATCAAAAAATATTCTACAAAAAGTAAACCCATCAACCCAAAACATAAATTTGCAAATACCGAAGTATCTTTAATTGTTACTCCCCCTTGAAAAGAGAATATTGATTTTAAAATATCAGTAGCCTGTTGCAATGTTTCTGCCCTAAAAAACACCCAGCTTAAACAGATTAAATTAAAGCAAATAAAAACTCTAATTACTTTATACAAAAGAGTTTCAGTGTGCCCTCTAAAAACAATATTCCTTTTATATAGTCCTTTTTCAATAGATAAGAAAAGCCCATTTAAACCGCCCCAAATCACAAAATTCCAAGAGGCTCCATGCCATAAACCTCCCAACAGCATGGTAGTCATTAAGTTTCTATAGGTAAAAATATTCCCTTTTCGACTTCCTCCTAATGGAATATATAAATAGTCTTTTAACCAACTGGATAATGAAATATGCCACCTTCTCCAAAATTCTGTTACACTTTTTGAAAAATAAGGCAACTTAAAATTTTCCATCAAATCATAGCCCATCATTCGTGATAGACCAATGGCAATATCAGAATAGCCCGAAAAATCACAATAAATTTGAAAAGCAAATAAATAGGTGGCCATTAATAGAGTGGGGCCAGTATGCAGTTCATAATTATTATAAATGGAATCCACCTGAATAGCAATAGTATCAGCTACTACAACTTTTTTAAAAAAGCCCAAAAGAACTTTAGTAAAGCCGGAAATAAATTTATCTGAATCAATTTTTAGTTTATCCTTATGGAATTGAGGAAGTAAATTTTTTGCTCTCTCAATAGGCCCTGCAACCAATTGAGGAAAAAAAGAAACATATAATGCAAATTTCCCCAAATGCTTTTCAGGAGTTAAGCACCCTCGATAACCATCTATAGTATAACTTAAAGTTTGAAAAGTATAAAAACTAATTCCAACTGGTAGCAATAAACTGTGTTGATTTGGGGAATAATTTAAGGAAAAGTAATTG
>NZ_SMMB01000391.1:0-300 GCF_009711365.1 Xanthovirga aplysinae
ATTTTTTTGAATTTTAATAATTTTATTCTCTTGACCTTCTAGGTAAAACAGGATTGGTAATGCTCTCCCTCAATATTGAAAGCTGAAGGATTTATCACATTCTTTTGATAATCTCTAAAGCCATTAATACTAAAGACTTACTAAAAAAGGCAGGTGCATTACAATTGGATCCGGAAGTTCAGTGTATCTAGGGAAGAGTTATAAATAAGAAGTTGTAAGAAATATATTCTCTAATAGAATCCATTATAATAGTACAAGGGTGCGGAAGATTTTATGTGAAAAGAAAATTAGATTTGAAAA
>NZ_SMMB01000391.1:492-1388 GCF_009711365.1 Xanthovirga aplysinae
TAAAGATCATGGATAAGGTTTTAGCCGACTTAATTTGGTTGCCGGCTATTTTTTGTTTAAGGTTCTAATTGAATCGATTCTAGGTCTTCTTTTCTATTTTTAGATTAATTATTTTATTTCATTTTGAATTAAAATTAGGGAAAAAGAAAAGAGGAGGGCTTTATTTGGAGAATCTTAACCCCACAGATAAATCAATACGCCCTAATCCTTCGGCTTCCTTTTTTGAAAGGGCAACATTTGTAGTGTTTATTCCATCTTTCACCTGGTACTCCTTCAGTACTCCGGATATAAGGGAAAGTTGAAACCCAAGAAGTAAATTTTTGGAAATACTCATATCATAGCCTACGTCATAAACTAGACCAACCGTTCCACCCTCCATAGTGAAATTGTCCACCAAGACGGAATTATTGTTATACTCCATGTAACCAAGAGCAAAGTTTAATACAAAAGCATTTTTTTTATTAGTATTAAAAAATCGGGTAGAAAGAGTTGGTCCAAAAAAGCTAATGTTTATATCGTCACTCATTTTGCCAGTTATTCTATTTCCTTGCATGTCTTCTAAAAAGATCTCTCCATCAAAAGTTGCGGAGCTGTTAAAATGCAAATATTTAACACCCAGACCGAGGTATTCCATAAAATAATAACTTATGTCTGCTCCAAGGTGGTGTCCCGATTTTAATCCTTTTGAATAGGATTCAAAATCAGAAGGAATATTTTCTGATAAGGGGGCAGTGAGATAACTATAGCCGCCATTAAGTGCTATTCGCCAAGGTTTAAAATTTTTATGGCGATTAACTTTTCTATTTAAAACCTCACTGTTTGGGTAATAGCTAAATTGGTAATAGGCAACTTCTGATAAAGGAAGCAGTGTATTTCTAATTTCACCTTTATGACTG
>NZ_SMMB01000739.1:0-2273 GCF_009711365.1 Xanthovirga aplysinae
GAATACCAGATAGGAAGTAATGAAGAAGAAGTAGAGATATTTGGAAAGATTAAAGATGGTAAAAATGGGAATACTTTACCAGGGGTAATCCTTTCTTTTAAAAATGCCAAGACTAATGTAATTAGTGATTTAGATGGCTCCTTTAGGATTTCAATCCCAAGGGGGGAGGAAATGGTTTCTCTGAAAGCACCAGGATTTGAGGTTGATTTTAAAAAAATTTACGTTCAATCGTCTGGGGCCCTTAATCTTGAAATGTATGAGCGATTATATAAATTGGATGAAGTGACAATTAGTGCAGAAGGGGAAGAACATAATCTTTCTGCTATGGAAGCTGGAAAAGTAAATGTAGAAATTAAAACTATAAAAAAACTGCCTGCTTTCCTGGGAGAAGTTGATGTAGTGAAAAGTTTACTTATTTTACCGGGAGTATCTTCCTCTGCTGAGGGAACTTCTGGAATTAATGTGAGAGGGGGGAACTCAGACCAAAACTTGGTTTTAATGGATGGTATACCTGTATTTAATTCTGCCCATTTATTTGGTTTCTTTTCCTCTATTAATTCTGACCTTGTTCGAAATGTAACACTTTATAAAGGGGCTGCTCCAGCTGAATTTGGAGGAAAAGCTTCATCGGTGATGAATATTGGATTAAGAACCGGGGATATGCAGAAGATAAAAGGAAGTGGTGGTCTTGGATTGGTAACTTCAAGAATTGCACTGGAGGGACCTATTGTAAAGGAAAAAGCTTCTTTTTTGTTAGCAGGACGTTCATCTTATTCTAATTGGTTATTAAAAAGCATAAAGAATGCTGAATTAACTAGGAGTTCAGCATCTTTTTATGATTTGAATGGAAAGTTTGATTTTATCATTAATGATAAGAATAGGCTTTCAATAAATAGTTATAGAAGCAAAGATTCCTTTCAATTAGCTTTTGATAGTGTTTATAATTGGTCATCAACGGCTTTATCCTTAATATGGAATAAAGAAATGTCGGATAAGTGGTATTCCACTTTAAAGGGAGGGTATAGTGATTATCAAAATAATATCGAAGGAAAAAGTCCAGCAAGGGAATTTACTTTAGGTACTGGTTTTCAATCTTACGGCATATATGAAACCATTGGTTTTGATAACGGAAGGAATTTTCATTTAAAAGCTGGTGGAAGTTTTAACTATCATCGCGTAAATCCTGGTTTATTTATTCCAGGAGAAAATTCTATTTTGGATAAAGAGGTTCTGGAAAATAAAAAAAGTATGGAATCGGCTCTTTTTGTTCAAAATCAATTTGACTTGACTCCTAACTTGGGCCTTATGCTTGGGCTTAGGTATACATGGTATTCCAAATTAGGAGAGCCCAAGGAGTATATTTATGCCTCTGATACACAAAGAGAAAATGCATCCATTGTGGATACCTTAATTTTTGAATCAAATAATGTTTCAAAGACTTACCAAGGTTTGGAGCCTAGAGTATCGATAAAATATATGTTAAATGACATTAGTTCCCTGAAACTTGGATATAGTAGAAACCGTCAGTTTTTTCAATTAGTATCTAACAATGTTGGGATTAACCCATTTTCATTTTGGACCAGTAGTGATCGTTATTTGCCACCGATCATAGGAGATCAGTTGTCCTTGGGTTATTACCGTGATTTACAGCAATTAGGAATTGAGGCTTCTGCGGAAGTTTATTATAAAAAACTGCAGAATATTGTTGATTATAAGAATGGCGCTGAACTATTGATGAATGAACATCTTGAACAAGATCTAATATCAGGGGATGGGAAGTCATATGGGCTTGAATTACTATTAAAAAAAGTAAGTGGACGACTAACGGGTTATTTTAGTTATACCTATTCCAGATCATATCTACAAATGGATAGTCCTATACAAGAAGAAAGGGTGAATGATGGAGCTTTTTATCCTTCTAACTTCGATAAACCCCACGATTTTTCTTTGGCAACTCGTTATAACATCACAAAGAGGTGGTCTTTTAATGCCAATTTTGTTTACAGCTCGGGAAGGCCGATAACTTTTCCCGATGCTACTTATAAAGTCGATGGTTACACATTTTCTAATTATTCTGATAGGAATGCTTATAGGGTACCCGATTATCATAGGCTAGATGTGTCCTTAACGGTTGAGGGAAACCATAAGAAAGTAAAAAAATGGGATAGTAGCTGGACTTTTTCAGTATTTAATCTTTATGCTAAAAAGAATGCATATTCCGTGTTTTTTATGAAAAAGTCTGGTGAACCCATGCAGGCTTATAAACTTTCCTT
>NZ_SMMB01000739.1:2283-2936 GCF_009711365.1 Xanthovirga aplysinae
GTAAAGGAATATGTTAGAAGGAAAGTACCAGTGGCCGAATCCCCTTAGTGAAATTAGAAAATTAGCTTGTTTCTTATGCTAAAAGAGTTCGATGAACCCATGCAGGCTTATAAACTTTCCTTATTGGGTGTTCCTTTGCCATCAATTACTTATAACTTTAAATTCTAAGAAAGCCCAAAAAACAAAAAATTAACTCAAAAAATTATTGAATGGTTAAGGTTATATTTTTTTTATTTAATAGGAATAAGAGCTTTTTATGGAATTTACTTTTATTATGCCTTTGTGGATGTATTGACCCATTAAAGACAAAGGTTGTACAGGATAATTCCTTTCTTGTGGTAGATGGGACAATTACCAACTTACCTGGCCCTCATGTAATTAAATTAAGTCGCTCTATTCCTTATAATCAACAGGAGCAGGACTATGTATTAGGAGCAAACCTTCTTTTGGAAGATGATTTAGGAAAGAAAATTTTGTTAGAACCATATGATGAGTTTTTTTACGCAACTCCAAAAGGCTTTAAGGCAGAGATAGGAAGAAGTTATAAGTTATCCATTAAGTTAGGGAATGGGGAGGAGTATATTTCAACAGAGCAAAAAATGGAAACTTCTCTTGAGATAGAAGATATGAAAGTGGTGATTTATGATAAAAGA
>NZ_SMMB01000739.1:2946-3013 GCF_009711365.1 Xanthovirga aplysinae
AAGGGAAATGTTCGGAACAAAAGGGATGAGAATGAGTTGGTACTAGGCTATTTTGGCGTTTCTGCAG
>NZ_SMMB01000739.1:3023-3599 GCF_009711365.1 Xanthovirga aplysinae
CACGAAAAAGGCACAAGTTTTACTATAAGCCTGAACAAAGTTTCTGCCGTTACAAACTATTTTCAGATCAAATGGAGGTTGAATGGTATTCATCCTGTTGATATTCCGTACTACTGGGAAGATTATGAAGTGACAAATCGATATATTAATTTATTGGATGTAAATAACTTTACTCAAGGGGAAATCCAAGCCTATGAAATTGCATTTCTTCCTGTTCCAATAATAATTAAGGGAAGAGGGGAACCTGCATCGCCCAACGATTGGGAAAGTTTTGATTTTATTGGGGAGGTTCATTCCATCAATAAAGAAATATATGAACTTTTGGAACAATTAAAACAACAAAATGAAATTAATGGGGGAGTTATGACAAGCACTCCAGTCCAACTTCGAGGAAATGTTCGGAACAAAAGAGATGAGAATGAACTGGTACTAGGCTATTTTGGCGTTTCTGCAGTATCGGAAATAAAGGAATATGTTAGAAGACAAAAAATTATAGTAAGATCCTTCTGAGTAGAAGTATGGGGAGAGTTTGGGGGGAGGCTGGAAAAGTTCGATGTACTCCATTAGGTCAAAACT
>NZ_SMMB01000150.1 GCF_009711365.1 Xanthovirga aplysinae
TTCGACCTCTTTAATACAGGATAGGGCATACAAATGACCTCAACATAGCCTTGAAATTGAAAATAAAGCTTTCTATTCCGGTTAAATTGAACAAATGGCAATAAGACAGGAACATTCCCATTTATTTAAATAGCACTATTAATAAAGTCGTTAATGCTGGTAAAGCTTGAACAAAGAATATTTTTCTTTCAGCAGTTAAGGAACCATATATTCCTGCCACTGAAATACATGCCAAGAAAAAAATAGAAACGTTTATCTGCCAAATTTTATCCTCAATGAAAAATGTCCAAATTAGTCCTGCAGCTAAAAACCCATTGTAGAGTCCTTGATTGGCAGCTAACTCTTTGGTTTTATTAAACAATTCACTTGGAAAGCTTTTGAATACTTTCTTACCCCTTGTTTCCCAAGCAAACATCTCGAACCACAAAATATAACAATGAATAAATGCTATTAAACCAATCAGGACTTTAACCAATAACTCCATTTTTTTTAAC
>NZ_SMMB01000120.1 GCF_009711365.1 Xanthovirga aplysinae
GCAGGATCCCAGAAAAGCGATTTGAAATCCATTACCTTATCATTATTAATGCTTACTCCCTCCGCTTCCAATAATTCCTGCATACGACTAGGATGTCCAAAATGATGTTTTCCTGTAAGCATTCCTATTCGATTAACCACCCGGTGGGCAGGAACATTAATCAAATTGTGAGCATTATTCATCGCCCAGCCCACTATTCGGGCGGAACCCTTTCTTCCCAAAAAAGCAGCTATGGCCCCATAAGTTGTCACCCGACCCGATGGGACCAACTTTACCACTTCATATACATCTTTAAAAAAATCTTCTTTACTAGCGGACATGTCTTATTATTATCTCAAAATCAAAAGAATAATTTTTAAAGATAAAAGAAAGGAAAAGGATTTTCGATAGGAACCCAAAACTTTGG
>NZ_SMMB01000306.1 GCF_009711365.1 Xanthovirga aplysinae
AAATGGCCCTTGGAGGTCATTAGAAGGGGTTTTTATAGTGGTTCTCAAAAATTTTGAAATATTTTTAAAAAAAGAGTAAGGGTAAAACGCATTTTACTTGTCTTCCCTATAGATAGCAGAAAAAGACACCATTTGAATTACTAAAAACAGCAATCAAACCTATGGAAATAAAAAGTAAAATGCCTTTTGGGATGAATAAATTCAAAAGTAACCTTGGAGCAAGTATGTCAGAAAAGAACACACCTTTCTATTTTTCCTTTTTAAGAATTCATGTTTCCCTTGGTATTTCCTTGTTGTTCCTAATTATAATTAGTGGTTGTGATAATCATATTAATGGAATAGGTGATCCTGTAACTAAAAGTTTATCCCTGGACACTTTTACTAAGGTAGCCATTGCTCTTCCAGCAAATGTATATCTGCAACAAGGGGAAGAACAAAATGTAGAAATCGTTACTCAACAAAATATCCAGGACGAGATTAAAACTCAGGTAAACAATGGCAAATTAAAAATTGACTTTAGAAATTTTGCTACCACCACAAAAGACAATATCACCATTTATATTACTCTGCCAATGCTGGAGAATTTAATTTTAAGTGGGTCTGGAAAAATTTTTGGGGAAACCCCTTTTACCGAGTCTGAAATCCTTGAACTTGATCTTTCTGGAAGTGGGGAAATTGATTTAGAAGCAACAAGCAAAAATATCAAAGGCGATATCAGTGGTTCCGGTAAAATGTTAATAACTGGAAATTCCGAAAGTTTTGATTTAAATATTAGTGGGTCAGGGGAATTTCAAGGCTTTGGGCTTCAAACCCATACTTCGGATATAAATATAAGTGGTTCCGGAAGATCGGAGATTCATGTTATCACCCAGCTGAATGCCCACATCTCAGGAAGTGGATCCATTTACTATAAAGGTAATCCTGAAATCACAGGAAAAATTTCTGGTTCTGGACAAATAAAAAATGCCAACTAAGATAATTCTTGTTTTTTTAATATAGTGTAACCGTTAATTGTTATTTGATTTTTATTCGGCTTTTCATGTAGGCAATAGATTTTAAAT
>NZ_SMMB01001200.1 GCF_009711365.1 Xanthovirga aplysinae
GCTGAGTAAATCCAACTTTAGCTGCGCAGACTTAGGGGAGAATTTTGTTGATTTGAAGGTTACAGATGGAAGTGGGAATAGTGCGAAAGTTTTGACTAGGGTAAACGTTGTTGATCATATACTTCCTGAGATAATTTGTTTGAATAATATCAATAGGAAAAATGACCCGGGGTTTTGTGGGGCTAATATCGAGATTGAAATTCCTGTGGTCAGTGATAATTGTTCTGTTAGCTCCATTATCAATAATTTCAATAATACATTAGAAGCCTCTGGTTTTTATCCGGTAGGGACTACTGAAGTGATTTATACTGTAACGGACTTCTCAGGAAATTTTACCAATTGTAGTTTTCTTGTAGAAGTAGTGGATAATGAGGATGCTACCTTGGCTATCTCAGGAGATGATGTCATTATTTGTAAACCGGAATATAGGTTAAGTGCTAATGATCCTGTGGTGGGAAAGGGAAAGTGGCAATTGGTTGAAGGAAGAGCAACGATTTTAGATCCGGAAGATCCGAATACAAAGGTTACCAACCTCGGTGAAGGGAAAAATGTTTTGGCGTGGGTTATTTCAGCAGCCTGTGAAAGTAATAGGGATGAGATTGGAATTGATTACCAACCATTGGAAGTTGATGCTGGAAAAGATAGGGTAATTTTTTCCGGGGAGCAGATCATATTAAATGCCACGAATGGAAAGAATGAAAAGGGTTCCTATTATTGGGAACCATCGGAAGGCCTGAGTAATCCTAATATTCCTAACCCAGTGGCAATTCCACTTCAAACAACATCTTATACGGTAACATTTACTAATGAAGAGGGATGCTCTAATTCTGATGAGATTTTAATAAAAATTGACGATTCCAATGAAATTAAACCGGCTAAAGGCTTAAGTCCCGATGGAGATGGAATCAATGATTTTTGGAGAATAGTGGGAATTGGAAACTTTCCGGAAAATAAAGTGATCATCTTTAACCGCTGGGGTGATATAGTTTTTAAGATGATTGGCTATGATAATGCGGAAAACGTTTTTGTTGGTAGAGCAAATCATTTTAAGAAGCGAGGGGCAGGGGATCTTCCCGAAGGCACTTATTTCTATTCAATTGAACTGGGTAATAAAAGCAAGGCTTCCAAAGGCTTTTTTGTTTTAAAGAAATGAAAACCCCAAATAGAAATAAAATATTGGTTGTTTTACTCGTGTTTATTACGGTTTGTAAATCCAATGGACAGCAATTAGCTAGTTTTACTCAATATTCCTACAATATGTTGTCGGTAAATCCTGCTTATGCAGGGTATGAGGTGCACCCCAATTTAACTTTATCCACCAGAAAGCAATGGGTGGATGTTCCTGGGGCACCTTTCACTGCCAGTTTGTCCCTAAATGGTAGGCCGGAAAACCACCAAAAAATAGGGTTGGGGTTAATAGCTCATTCAGATAAAATTGGAGTTTCCACCACAACTAAGGTCTATGCAGCTTATTCGCATAAGATTATTTCTAAAAATAAAAATTCCTATACCAATTGGTATTTTCATGAGACCACTTTATCCTTAGGGCTTTTGGCAGGTTTCGATAATTATTCTGAGGATCTCCAGGCTTTAGATCTCAATAATGATCCTCATTTTTCGGAAAGTTATTCTGCTATGGTACCTAATTTTGGCTTTGGGATATTTTTTAGTGCTAATAGTTATTTTGTAGGGTTTTCGGTTCCAAAGCTATTTGGTTCAACTTTGAATATATCCAAAGAGTTAACTATTGATGTTCGGAACCATCTTTTTTTAATGGGTGGTAAGATATTTCCCTTAACCAGAGATTTAAAACTAAAACCTATTATTTTCTTAAAATATGTAAGGGGAGCTCCTCTTCAGGTTGACCTCAATACGAATTTATTATTAAAGGAAAGAGTCGAACTGGGGCTTACCTATAGGCCTAATACCTCAATCAGCCTAATATCCATAGTAAATTGCAGCAAGAAATTGAGTTTAGGGTATAGTTTTGATTACAGCAGGGTAACAGACGTGTCTTTGTCATCTCACGAACTCATAGCTCAATTCAGGTTTATTCCCTTAAACCATTAAAATTTGATGATAATAATTGATTTAAGGTCATAGGATTGGACCTACCTAATGGCTGGATTACCATATTTTTCATGAACTCTTTTCACTTGATTAAAGAATGATTGTTTAATTTTTTGTTTGAAAAAAGGTATTCCTAGTAAAGCAGTTCATTGTTTATGTTGAGGGTTTTTTAGAAAGGTGCACACTCTTTAAGGAATCAAGCTACTGCTCTAGCCTTTGAAAGCGGCTATATAATTGATATTGGCCAGGTTGCTGATGTATATGGAATTTCAACTGTGAATTATCGAGTATTTGTATTATAAACATGTGAAAATCAAGAGGAAATAATTCTTTAATCGACTGGCAGAAATAATAGCACAGTAATTTTAATGCTGGGCGGTCATGGAAATTCAGCTTCCCTTGACCAAAGTGGCATGAGTAATATGGGAGTAATTAGGAAGTCCGCATTTCAAAGGGACTGGGTAACATCTACTATTTCGGTGAAGTGGAAAGGGTAAGGTTATTATTTCAAGCAACAATCTAATTCATTTTGAGCACTCAAGCTTTCACAAAGTGTGGCGTCAAGAATTGCCTGGCCTTCCTCTTTTGTATGGCCATTAATCATTTCATTCATTTTTTGTGCTTCCACCCCGTAAAATAGTGGGAGTTGTGAATTAGTTTATCGATAGGCTTTTTTGAAAATATTCAAATTAAGAAAAACTAAATCCCACATTATATTTTTTCTAATTTTTTAAATAAAACAATGAAAAATTAGGATTGGAGCCATTAAAGAAGACATTTACGAGTAAAACTTTTTTAACTCAACATTTAATGATATGAAAACGAAAACAAAAACGCTTCTTTCTAAGGCTATTGTTTTTACATTGGTGTTAGGAATTTTATTATCAGCTTGTCAGCCGGATGTTTTGAATGAGGTAGAGGCTACTAATAATGACCTCATGTTTAGTACATCATCTATCCCCACCAGTGATATTACTTCCACATTAAGGGATGTAACTTTGCATGGTATTTTTGAGATAGAACCGGCAGGTTTACTTTTAGGGGGATTAGCGACTTTTTTGTGGCCAGAAAGTGAAGAGGATGTCTGGGAAGAAATAAGAGAAAAAGTTGAAGCTTTAGTTGACGATAAAATCTCAGATTTTAACTATAAGTTGGTTAGCGAAGATTTGCAAGGATTGAAAAATGTATTAGATAGGTATCAAATGGCAGAACCGGACTCCGGAGGTTCAGGTCAAGTTAAAATAGACCTTTTCCTTAATGCCGATGATGCCTTTGTAGAAGCCTTACCTCATTTCCAATCAAAAGATGATCAACTTACATTACTTCCCCTATTTGCACAATTTGCTAATTTACATTTAGGTCTACTTCGTGAGGGGGCTCTATCTGGTTTAGATTGGGGGATGTCTGAGGCCGATGTTCAGAATATAAAGTTAAATTTAACAAGTGCGATTCAGGAATACTCCGACTATGCGGATATAGTTTATAAAGATGGATTGAAGGATCTTACAAATAAATATCCAGACTATCAAAAAGATGTTCAACAGTTCAATCAGGTAAATCCTTTTATTCGTGAAATGACTTTAACAGTACTTGATTTCAGAGAAATGTGGAATTATTTTGATATAACCCAATATCCAAATGGAGCAGACGTTTACCTTGACCGTGTGATTTACTCCGATGCAGTAGGTACTGTAGATCATAGTAGTAAGTTCTCTCTTTATGATACACCACCAACTCAACTTATCTCAACAATTGAGGTTTGGGGATGGGATCGTATAGACGCAATCAAGGTAACCTACCCTGCAGGTGGTGGGCCTGATGGTATTACAGCGACCCCACGTATGGGTGACAGTAGCGGAGGAAGCTCTGAACCACCTCACGGAGGGGTATTTGACTTAAGTAGTAGCTCTGGGCCAGTAGTAGAGGTTACAGCTCGGACAGGAGATATATTAAACGCTTTGTTTTTTAAATTTGCAGACGGCTCTGTAAGCAATAAGCTTGGAGGAAACTACCCGGGGGGTAGTGATAAAGTATTTAGTTATCCTGGTCATAATCTTGCAAGTGTTAAAGTTATGGGGGTAAGTCAGTTTTATAAAAGTGCTGACTGTGCTGTTTTTGGATTTCAGTTAGAAAAAAATCAAAATGTTTCTTCTCTTTAGTAGGGGAAAAAATTATAGATTAACTTTTGATAGAGCTCCCTTTTTTCATGGGGAGCTCTTAACATTTGTAAATTTTAAGTAATAATTTAGCTTATTATTCAGCGGCTTCTTTTGATTGATGCTTCTAAGCAATGACAATTTAAGGGGAGAAATAAATGAAAAGCCTTTAATGATGATCCAACAAGCTGGAAAATATAAGTGGATAGATTGAGTGTTTCTACAGTCCTTCTATTTTTGTGGGTTGATAAATTTTTAATCATTAATGGCTTGTCCTACCAGCAAAGGAAATTTCCAACGTGTTTGATCCGCATTAACTTCTTGAGTCTGCTTCAATATTATTCCAATAATTTGTTCTTCAGGGTCTGCAAAATATTGGGTGTTAAAGTATCCTTCCCAACTAAATGATCCAATACTACCTTTTCCTCCAGCATTCTGTCCTATTTGACTTTGGACTAAAAAAGCTAAACCATAGTGGGCTCGAGGATCTCCCCATAAATCTTGAATATGGTTTGCCATGATTGTTTGGACTGTTGTTCTACTGAGCAATCTTACGCCATTTAATTCCCCATTGTTTAAATACATTTGTAGAAATTTAGCATAATCTTCTGCGGTACTGCAAAGTCCTGCACCACCCGAAAAGAACTGTTTTGCACCTTTAATAGGGTAATCAGGATCATAAAATGTAATTGGGTAGCTCACCCATTTGTTCCTTTCTTTTTTTTGGACTGTTACTAATCTCTTTTCTTTATGTTTTGGCAGATAGAACCATGTGTCATCCATTCCCAAAGGAGCAAATATTCGAGAGCGAAAAAATTCATCCAATGGTATCCCCGAAACTACTTCAATGAAATATCCAAGGACATCATAACTTTCTCCATAGGTGAATCTTTCACCTGGATTGTGATGTAGAGGAAGAAGCGCAAGCTTTTTGATATTTTCACCAATGGTTATTTCACGCGTTGTAAACAAATCAACAATTCCAGATTCTTCGTAAATTTTTCTGAATCGTTCATCACTATCAATAACGCCATATCCTATTCCAGAAGTGTGCGTCAAAAGATGTCTAATTGTAATTTCGGTTTTTGCTGGTTTTGTCAAATAGGTTCCATCCGCAAGCAAAGAATCAAGTACTCGAGGATCTTTAAATTCAGAAATATACTTGGAAATAGGGTCATCTAAACTAAATTTACCTTCTTCCCACAGCATCATTACGGCAGTTGCAGTAATTGCTTTCGTCTGGGATGCAATCCGAAAAATATCATCTCTTCGTAACTCTCTTTCGGTTTTGGGGTTAGCTACACCAAAGGCTTTGTGGTAAACAATTTTACCATTTCTAGCAACCAATACAACCATACCTGGCAAGTCGCCTTCTTGAATAGTTTGTATACACATAGAATCAATTCGCGCTAATCTTTTATCTGACATCCCAACCTCTCCAGCAGTTCTGCCCCTAAGTGGGTGAGATTTGTGGGTTGATATCGATTGACCTATAACATAAGAATAGGAAAGAGTCAGGAGCAGAATTAAAAATATTTTCGTCTTTTTAGTGGCTTTCATTTTTAATAATTGTTTTGAAAATTAAAATATTCGTTACCAATGGCTTCAATTTTACAATACAAATATCAAGTAAATTCGGTGAAGGGGGTTTTCCTAAAAGTCCAATTACTTATCTGAGAAGGCCGACCAAAACTTTGGAGGAGTCTTTATCTTTGAAAGATGGTTTTGTTACAAGGAATTTTAAGGGCAATGATTTTCTCTTTGTAAGATCTGTTAATTAAAAATTCAATTGTAAGTATGGGTTAAATTGTCTTTCATTAGGTGGATTCCTCCTTTTGGTCATTTTTTCAAATTTTCAAAATTTAATTCCAGATAGTTGTAAAGTGGAAGTAAGGAACTTAACGCATTTTTACAACATATATAGTATATTAAACCAGGATATTATACCCCATAAGGGATTCACGGTAATTGGCAGTAATTAAAAAACAAAAAATGAATTCTCTTGCTGCAGAGATACTTGATAATTTTCCCTTCTTAGAAGGAGATGACGTTGACCTTTTGCTTTCAGTTTCTATAGTGAAAGAAATCCCTGCTGGAACGATCTTAGTTGAAGAGGGCGAAATAAATGCAAATGTCCATCTTGTTTTGAAAGGGTTGCTGAGGTCTTATGTAATCACCTCTGCCGGGGAAGATCGGACTTTATTAATCAGCAAGGAGAAAATGCGAACCGCTTCCTTTAATTCATTCTTGAATAACGCTCCATCTGAAATAACTATTGAGTCTATAGAACCTTCAAAAATTTTGGTTATTGAAAGTGAAAAATTTCAAAAGCTTGCTGAATCAAATAAGAATCTAGTTTTACTTGCAAAAGAAGGGATGCATCTCTTTTTGGCTGACGCCATGGAAAGGTTACATTTTTTTACAGTACTTTCTCCCGAAGAGCGATTTATAAGTTTTCGGGAAAAGCATCCGGATTTAATCCAGCGAGTCCCTCAAAAATACCTTGCTTCATTTCTAGGCGTAACAACAGTCTCCTTATCTAGAATTAAAGCACGAATTGCTAAAAGTCGTCGGTAGAAAGCTTAATTATCTTTTGTTATTTCTAACACCCTTTGCTCCCTTTTACTTTTGTATAAAAAGAAAATCAAGGCAGTAATGATCAAAAGAATTGGTCAAAAGGTTTGAATTACTGCTATAGCAGTACTGGAAACGGTAATCTCAGAAGAAAAGGTGTGATCGCTTTTGGGCAGTAGAAAAACTGAACTTTTAAGAACTCATAAAACTTTTTATCATGTTAAATTATTTAAAAAACATAAAACTAAGACTTCAATTTACTGGTTGGTTGCAGTATATCCTACCAGTGGTTGTAGCCATATTTTTTCTAGGTATTGCCGGATTATTTGGTGTTCTTAATTTTTTGAACTTAAGCTATGTATTTCTCACAATTAGTGTATTACTATTTACCATCACGCTATTTGACATTACTACCATAAAATTCAATATACGCCCAACAGAAAGTCTTCCTAGGCGTAGGGATGATATGGATGCATTTGATTTAATGAGGACAAGGCGTTCTTGTCGTTCATTCCAAAACCGTAAATTAAAACCTTCTGACTACAGTGAACTCCTGAATGTTGTTCGAGAGGTTAACCACCAAAATAATAATAAGATTGGTCACAATCCTATTCGGTTCGAATATATCAATGCCCCTCTTACCGTTTGGCCAGTGGTAGGGGCTCAAGAATTTTTTGTGGCAATTGCTCCGAAAAACTATAGCCGACAATCCATTGTTGATGTAGGTAGGAACTTGCAAAAAGTTGTACATCATGCAACAAAGATGGGACTGGGTACTTGTTGGATTGGTCCGGGCGCTGATCAGAGCAGTATTGCCCAGCATTTAGGTGATCAATTTAATTCCGAAAAAGATCATATTGTTTGTGTATGTGCCATAGGCTACAAATCATGGTTTACACCTTTCTTTTTACGGATAATGGCTTCTGTAGTTCAACATAGACGACTACCAATTTCTTCTCTTTTCTTTACAGATTATCAATTTAAAAAGCCGTTAGATGAGAAGGTAGCCCCTTTTGATCGTTTTGGGCGTTGCTATGAGGTTTGTCAATGGGCACCATCTTCATTTAATTCACAAACAACGCGATGTGTGGCTGTAAAGGAAATAACAAATGAAGAACATAGAAATGGAAATACTATTCCAGCAAAAAAAAGTGAAATTAAATTGAAAAGATTTGACTTCTATACCTCTACTAAATCGCGGTTCTACTCCCCCGTTGCATTAGGGATTTGGTTTGCCAATTGGGAAATAGGATGTGAGGCATTAGGAATTAAAGGACATTTTGAAATACTCTCTGAAAATGATAGGAGTGTTTCTACAATGGGTAAAGTATCGGAATTACCCATATACGATGTGAGTTGGGTCTTGGATGAAGCAAATTGAAAAAGGGAATATGATGTGGAAAAATCCTAGTACCCTAAAGAGGTGTTACTATTTATGTGCTAACCGTTAGAGGCATTTCTGAGATTTTAATGGGAAAGAACATGCACCCCTGTTGTCGGAGGTATTTTGCTCTTACTTATCTTGGAAGTAGAATTGATTACGACTAGATTAATCCCAGTCCATTTTATCTACAAACCAAAACCCCACTATTTCATCACAAAAATTTTATCCCCATTCAGTATATTTTTACCTTCTTCTTTTTAACAAACCATAACAATTATACCATGAAAAAGAAAAAATTAACCTTAAGCGATTTAAAGCTAGAAAGCTTTGTTACTTCTCTAGACTATGGAAAAGAAAATACAATTAAAGGGGGTGCGCCAGAAACCTTTTACTGTAAGGTTTCAGTTGAGATTCCTTGTACACCTGAAACTCGTACTGACTGCCAATAGTGAGAAGGTTAAACTTCAAAAACGGCTTATTTCAGATTATAGGCCGTTTATTTAATCCTTTTCTTTGTCTTCTTCCACTTCTCGGGCAGGTGGAAGTAATTACCCTTTACTATCTGCACACAAGATATCCGCTTGAAAATTAAAAAGGATTTCTAATGATTTTGCCAAAATGAGTAAGAATCTGATTTGCTAGAATCCATAAAGAATAAATCAAGGAATAACTGTCAAATGGCTCTGTTCCCATATTCATTTTAGCGAGTGTGGTAAGCCGTTTTTAATTCCTTTTCAATATCTTCTAAATAAATTTCATCAATTAACTGGCTATATGGGTCATGCATGTGATATCCATCTTCATATAATATTTTAGCCTCCTTCAAAAGCTCAATACAATTTTCTATTTGACCAATTTCTTTGAAAACCATTGCCGAATAATAATGATTTTCAGCCAGGTTATTTTGTTCTTTTTGCTTTTCAAAAGCAGCTATGGCCTCATCATACATTTGGGTATTCAGATATAAGACCCCAAGATGTAAATAATCAAATGCTCCAATATAAGTTTCGGTTTCAATCTGATTCACTAATATTTCGATGGCATTTCTTTTCTTACCTAGCTCCTTATGACATAAAGCCTTGACTACATTTAAATGATAAGTTCCATTTGATGTTGGGCCAATATCATAGGTTACCATACTGTCCAGTTGTTCAATATCTGCGATCGCTCCTTTATAATCAGCAAAGAACTTATACCTCAATGAAGCACGAACACCTAAATACTGGAGTGGATCATATTCGACTGCCTTGTCAATTAATTTTTTCCAGGTAATAAAATCACCACTTTTTACATAAGGTGCTGCCTTTTCTCTATATGCATAGGCAAAATATGGGTAAATTTCCAGGGCTTTGTCCAATCCTTCCTGGTATTCTTTTGAAAACTGATAATATTTTTTTTCTACCCTTTCAACCAATTTACATGCCTTGTATTGCAAACTATCACCATTATAAAGAAATGCATTGCAGTTCAGTTGTCCATATGATGATATGTTTGACAGCAAAAGCAAAAGAAATATAGCTTGTTTCATGGCAGGATTTTGACAATTTTTCCTTGATGAATTTTAAAAATCAGGTATTGGTAGTAATCTACAGTTTCTTCCTCAAATGTCTTAGGTTTCCATCCTTTTAAGCTTTTAGTAATATTAAGAATTTGATGGGTAATCGACTGATCGATTTTTATTTGATTATAATTTTCATCCATTGATAGTATTCTAAACCGATCTGTTTCGCCCTGGCAATTAACTATAAATCTTATCCTAATCAGCCCACTTTCCTTTGCAGCTATTGTGGTATCATATCGTTCTTCAAATTCCTTAATAATGGCATGTTTTTCTCCCTCATATTCTAGTCCCTTACTATTATTGAAATATTGTAAAACACCATCTTCTCCATGACACAGGGCAAAACTTTCATCATCCAAAGTTGGATCAAACTGTATGTCATCAACCCATCTTAGGTATTCATTAGAGCTTGAAGGTTTCTTTCTAGATTGACAACCTGAGATCAAAGTCAGTAGAATTATTAATATGAATGATATTTGAATATGCATATTCTATTAAGCGCAATGTCCCGTGTATGAAGGGGAGCTTTGGATTGTGTGTTGGAATTGAGTAGTTATGATGTTATACATATCATGTGTGTCCAGAATGGGTACCTTTTAACCTACCAAAAATAGGTTAATTATCTAGAGGATGCAAGTCCTAATTCGCAGTGTACGAAGCAGAGGTATTAGCAATTGGCACGGTGTTTTTCCGCGAGGAATGCACTGAAGTAAGGGAGAATGTTAATCCCGCTACTGACAAACAGGAATCACCTAAGAGACATGCCAGTTAGGATGAGTAAGCACACCTTTGTGACGTCCGAACTTTCCCCCAATGAAGGGAAGGCCAAAAGGATTTGGACACCTGACATGTAGATATGGCAGGCGTTGGAAGAAAGAAGTTGGCCTTACCCGGGGTAGATCTCATCTGATTTTGGTGAGAAGTCAGTTGATACCATAGTAGCTGAAAGGTGCTGATAGCAGACGCGTAGTAAAACCTTAGCCCCAAGTTAGGAAGAGAGAGCTAGGAGAATTTTGTTTTATGTTGTACAGCATAGCTTTCACCTCAAATGGAGTTGAATCTTATGCTGTACATATACCATAGAAGTTTCTAAAAGTATCTAACGGCCTTATCCTAGACCCTTAAGTCCTGTGGTTTGTGAGGCGAACTGGCGGTCATTTGACCGTCATCCGTCAACACGTTTAGCAGACGTTTGATTTTTGACTAAGTGCTTTTCTTTTAATTTGTTTATAAAGTCCGTGGATGAGTAATAAATATTCCAACTTCCATTATCAAATGACTTTGATTTGAGTTTGAACTGATCAACTGATTCCAAGGCTTGAGGTTTATATTCATCAATAATCCGATTACTTGAAAAAATAAACATTTTACCATCTGTAGTGACATAAGGGCAAACTTCCCGTGAAGCAGAATTGATTTGTTTTCCTAAATTCTCAGGTTCTGACCATTCATTATTGATATTGAAACTAATATAT
>NZ_SMMB01000900.1 GCF_009711365.1 Xanthovirga aplysinae
AGGAAGATACGATTAATGATCTCCCTCGCTTAAAAGGACCATCTCCTTACTTTTTCTATTCAATTTTAACTAGGTATAACCCAAATTGCCTCCGAATTTAATTCGAAATCCAACTTTTCCCCCTGCTCAAACCCCTGTTTACCTTTTGCCAAAATCAAAAATTCCCGATTCTTAACTGCTAAGGTTATTTCCAGATGGTCACCTAGATAATTAATATGTTTTATAACTCCCTGCCCTGGTAAATCTTCACTTTTTGACAAATGAATATGTTCCGGCCTAATCGCCAATTTTACAGGTTGACTCCAATTTCTTGCTTCAGCAGTTGGGATAAAACCCAATTCTGTTAAAAACCCATCCTCCTTTGGTTCGGCCTTTACAAAATTAATTTTTCCAAAAAAACGGGCTACATAAGCATTACAAGGCTTTTCATACAGTTCGTCGGGCGTACCAATCTGCTGAATTTCCCCTTCCTTTAAAATAGCAATCCGATCTGCAGTAGAAAGGGCATCTTTAGTGTCATGGGTTACAAAAACAGCGGTGGTACGGGTCTTTTTTATAATTTGTCGAACTTCTTCCCTCACTTGGTCTTTTAACAAGGCGTCCAAGTTACTGAAAGGTTCATCTAACAAAAGAAGCTCGGGACGAGGAGCTAATGCCCGGGCCAAGGCTACCCTTTGCTGTTGTCCCCCGGAAAGTTCGTGAGGATAACGTTTATCAAAGCCGGTGAGGCCCACTAAATCCAACATTTCTTTGACCCTTTTCTCTTTTTCCGCACGCTTTTGTTTATGCAATCCAAAGCTAATATTTTGATATAAGTTTAAATGAGGAAATAGAGCATAATCCTGAAAAACCATTCCCAAATGCCGTTTCTCTGGAGAAACAAATTTTCGGTCACTAACAATTTCCTGCCCCTTAACCCTAATTTCGCCCTTATCTGCTCGCTCAAAACCTGCGATGAGACGGAGAAGAGTTGTTTTTCCACTTCCACTTTCACCAATCAAGGCCAATAATTCTCCTTCCTCCACCGAAAGATTAATATTATTTAAACAAAAGCCTTTCTTGCCTCCAAACTGTTTTCGCAAAGCATTAAGCTGCAATATTTCCATTACTTTTTTGTTTTGAAATAAGCCTGTTTAATAAAATAATGGGCAGAATCCCTATTAAAATAATCACCAAAGCCGCGTTGGCAGATTCTGCTACCTGCTCATCTCCCGCTAAAATATACGCACTGGTGGCTAAAGTATTAAAATTAAACGGTCTTAGAATTAATGTTAGAGGAAGTTCCTTCAATACATCCACAAAAACTAAGATAGCTGCTCCCAAAAGAGCTTCTTTTATTAAGGGAAGATTTATTTTCCAAAGCGTTAAGGAAGGACTCACACCCAAGGAACGAGAAGCCTCATCTAAACTCCCACAAGTTTTCGTAAAACCTGACTCGATAGGATTATAGCTAACGGCCAAAAAACGAACCAAATAAGCAAATACTAATACTAAAAAAGTGCCATTCAGCAAAAATCCGGCATTGATGCCAAATAAATCTTCTAGCCAATTACCTAATTGTTTATCAAGGAACAAAACAGGTACCATTACCCCAACAGCAATCACCGCTCCCGGTATAGAATACCCCATTACCGCTATTCGAGACAAATATTTTACCCAGTTTGGTTGATTTAGTCTGAGAGAATACGCCAAAATCACCGAAACGCCAATGCATAGGAAGGATGCCGTTACAGCCAACAAAAAGCTATTACCCAATAAAATAAAGAACGTATTATTTACCACATGGGCGGCTGTCAAGTAAACCCAATAGATTAATTGACTGACAGGAATAATGAATCCAAATAATAGCGGTAAGATACAAACCACCATACTGAAGACTTTTTGAAGCCCTGATAATTTATAAGATTGAAAAGGAGGAGCCACACCCTTTGAATGGAAACGCGCCTTACCTCTTTGGTAACGCTCAAGAGTTATAATTAAGAAAACTGCAAACAATAAAAGAATGGCCATGCGAATAGCCGCATTTAAATCCCCAAGAGAAAACCAAGCACGAAAGATTCCCGTCGTAAAGGTATTTATGCCATAATAGGTAACTGCTCCATAATCGTTAAGCACTTCCATCAATACCAAGAATAATCCTCCAAAAATTGCCGGACGACTAACAGGTAACACTACTTTAAAGAAGCTCTCCCAGGAGGAACTTCCTAAATTTCGACTAGATTCCAGCAATGTTTGTGATTGTTTGAGGAAAGCCGCTCTCGCACTTACATAAACATAGGGATAAAGTGCAAGGGCCATGACGAATATGGCACCTTTAAGGTTCATAATATCAAACCATTCCTGAGAGACCTCCCAACCCAGGGAGTTTCTTAAAAAAACTTGAAGAAAACCTGTATAATCTAATATACCAACATATGTGTAGGCTAGAATATAGGAGGGTATGGCCAACGGCAGGATTAACATCCACTCAAAATATTTTCGGCCGGGAAATTCACAAGTACTTACCAACCAGGCTGCCGGAACTCCAAATAACAAACTTAAGCCTCCCACTCCCAAAAGTAGCCAAAAGGAATTACTTACATATTCAGATAAAACAGTTTGGGATAAATGTTGCCAAGTTTCACTTGAGGGCCCAAATAAATTAATAAGAAGGGTAAAAAGGGGTGTTGCAAACAGAAAAACAATCACCACTATGTTCAACGTCCAACGATTAACTGACCGCAACAAAAGAATAACCTTTTAATAAATAATTGAATAAAATTGAAAAGCAAAGTTAATATAGAAAAGGATAGGCCCTATTCTTTCCCAAAAAAACTATTCCTCAATTGGAATAAGCAATGGGTGCTTTTTTAAGGTTAAACATCAAAATGAAGCTTTTAGTAAAAAAGAAAAGGGGAAAGGCTTCCACCCAAATTCCCCTTTTCGAAACTTCATTTTTAGAAAAAAGGGCATACTTCCTTCCCTTATTTCCAGCCCACTTCATCAAAAATCATAACCGCTTCCTGATTATGCTTGCCTAAAGCATCAAAATCAATAGGATCAGTTTTGAAAGATCCCCAGCTATCCAATAAATCCACATGATCGGCCTTTGGGTTGACAGGATATTCAAAATTCACTCCTGCAAACATATTTTGTGCTTCTACCCCGGAAAGAAACTCAATAAAACGAACAGCATTTTCTTCGTGCGGAGCGTGAGCAGTAACCCCAATTCCACTGATATTTACATGTGTTCCCCGGTCCTCCTGGTTAGGAAAGAAAACACCCACAGACTGACCTGCTTTCACCTCCTCCGGGCTTTTCGAATTCAATAATTTTCCCAGATAATAGGTATTGACAATAGCTATGTCTGCTACTCCTGCTGCCACAGCTTTAATCTGATCCCTATCTCCACCCTTAGGATCCCTGGCAAAATTTTCAACAATTCCTCTTGCCCATTCTTTAGCCTTTTCTTCTCCACTATGTTCAATAATGGATGCCAAAAGAGCCTGATTATATTCCTGGGATGAAGAACGAGTGATAAGTCTTTTACGCCATTTAGAATTTGTCAGGTCTTCATAAGTAGAAAGCTCCTCAGGTTTTACCCTGTCTTTGGCATAAGCAATGACCCTTGCCCGGTAAGTCAAACCAAACCAATAACCATCTTTATCCCTATAATGAGCAGGAATTTGTTCATTTAATTTCTCTGAGGAAATTGCTTTTAACAAACCCTTTTCTTTTGCCCTATACAGGCGACCTCCATCCACGGTTATCAAAACATCGGCGGGTGATTTATCCCCTTCCATTTCCAGTTTATGAATTAACTCATCAGCGCTTGCGTTCACCACATTCACTTTTATTCCTGTTTCTTTGGTGAAAGTATCAAAAAGTTGCTGATCAGAGGCATAATGTCTGTGGGTATAGACATTCACCACCTGATCTTTTTTCTCTTCATTTGCTGTTTCTTTTTGTTCCTGCTTTTTAGTGCTGCATGCGGTCGTCAAAGCCGCCATTGCTAAGCCTGCCAAAAAATATTTTCTAATATTCTTCATTGGTGTATTAAGTTTTTGTTACAGTTTCGCCTTGCAAACTTAAGATTTATTTAGATTAAATCTAAACAAGAAAAATGGATTTTTTAAGTTTATATGTAAGGTCTGGTGAAGAATTTAGGAAAATGATGAACAGATCTAAGTATTTTCTTTTACTGCAAATACCTTTTAAATATCTTCACCATTGCTGAAATTTACCGTTATGACACTTACTCAACTCGAATATATTATTGCTGTAGATACCTACCGGCATTTTGCTCGTGCCGCAGAACATTGTTACATTACCCAGCCTACCTTAAGTATGCAAATTCAAAAACTAGAAGAGGAATTGGGCATTTTAATTTTTGACCGAAGCAAACAACCGGTTGGGGTTACTGAAATTGGACAAAGAATTATCGACCAGGCAAGAATAACCGTAAAAGAAGCCAGAAAAATTCCTGAAATGATCGCTGATGAAAAACAGGGAATTTCAGGAGAACTAAAAATTGGAATCATCCCTACCTTGGCTCCTTATCTTTTACCCAGATTTGTTCCTACTTTTCTGCAAAAATACCCTAAGGTTGAAGTACAGGTTGAAGAGCTTCTTACCGATGAAATTTTGCGCAAAATAAAAAAAGAAGAACTGGATGCGGGTATTTTGGTTACCCCAGTAGATGATAATCTAATTACCGAAAGGAAAATCTTTTATGAAGATTTTTTAGCTTATGTGTCAGACAAACATCCCTTATTTAAAGAAAAGGACATCTCTTCTACTGAATTAGAAATTAATGACGTTTGGCTACTTAACCAAGGTCATTGTTTTAGAAGTCAAGTACTCAACATTTGCAATTCTTCTTACCACCAACTCAAAAGCAAACACTTCAGATATGAAAGTGGCTCATTGGAAGCTTTAAAGAACATTGTAGATTCTCATGGTGGAATTACTCTTTTACCGGAACTGGCCACTTATGGGTTAACAGAAGAAGATCAGGAAAAACTTCGGGTTTTTGATAAACCGCGACCGGTTCGGGAAGTAAGTCTGGTTATGCACAAGAGCTTTTTGAAGAAAAAATTATTGGAGGCCCTTTATAGTGAAATAAGCTCAACGGTACCTCCTCATATGCGGGAAAAGCTTAAAGGGCAAATCATCAAGTGGAAATAGCATTTTAATTAATGGTTGCTAAA
>NZ_SMMB01001217.1 GCF_009711365.1 Xanthovirga aplysinae
AATTAATATTAGGAAAATTAAAGAGTAAAAAGTCAGAAGTAAATATGAAATTGTTATTGATTCCTGTGGTTTTGCTAAACATCCACAGTCAAATGTCCTCCTAAAAGATAACATTTTCTTTTCCCTCTGAACCCTTATCCTTTACCCTAATGTTATCCGAATAAATCTTTATACTAAAAGGTTAAAAAAACATAAAAGTTTGCCATATCTGGCAAAATCTATCAACATGGATAAGAGAACTTTTCTAAAAACTACAACCGCTCTGGGTTTAACTTCTTTGACGACAGGAAACTGGGCATTTGCCTCTAACAATTTTCGGGATCATGATTATAAAATTGTTAATGATAAGGGAGAATATATCCTTCCTCCTTTACCCTATGCCTATGATGCCCTTGAACCTTCCATTGACAAGGAAACTATGAAGCTCCATCATGATATTCACCATCAAGGATATGTAAACGGCTTAAATACCGCAACAAAAAAAATTAATGAAGCAATCCAAGCAGGAGATTTCTCACTCATAAAACATTGGGAAAGAGAAATAGCATTTCACGGATCGGGACATTTTCTGCATTCCATCTTTTGGAAAAACATGTCACCAACGCCAGGAGAAAAATCAGCCAAACTAAAAGAGTATATGGCAAAAGATTTTGGCTCCTATGGGAAATTCAAAGATTACTTCATGGCTTCTACTAATGCTGTGGAGGGTTCGGGATGGGGAATTTTAGCTTATCAACCTTATGCAGATAAATTGGTGATTCATCAAGCTGAAAAACATCAAAATTTAACTCAATGGATTACTCATCCATTGCTTGTCTTAGATGTTTGGGAACATGCCTACTACCTTAAATACAAAAATAAGAGAGATGAATATATAAAGGCATTTTTCAAGGTTGTCGACTGGAAAAATATCTCAAAAAGATTGGAAATGTTTTGTAAAAAGAAAAGAAAATAAAATAAATCCCTTTGATACATTAAATTAAATCAAGAAACTAAAATCAAGGGAAGAAAAGTTAGTTTAAATGGCACTGGCCCCCATTTTTTTAATAGAATCATAGGGAAAGAAAAGTTCTCATTATAAATGGCCTTAATACCCATCTACCTTTTCTTCCTGTAAATCAGGTGTTTCTGTTTTAATTTTGTCATTTACCCCTCTTTTCCTCCACCAACTAGCTAATAAAGTTCCGGAAATATTATGCCAAACACTAAAGAGGGCTCCTGGCACAGCAACTAAGGGTGAAAAATAAGCCGTTGCCAAAACCGTCGCCAATCCTGAATTTTGCATTCCTACCTCAATGGAAATTGCCTTTCTTTTAGCTAATGGCAATTTAAACAACTGTGCCATGCCATAACCCAAAAATAAGCCCAATAAATTATGAATTACCACTACGGAGGAAATGAGTATACCTGAAGAAAATATATTTTCTTTATTTAAGGCAATTATTGCCCCTACAATTGCGGCAATACTAATAATGGAAATAGTAGGCAAAATTTCCACACTAGCCTCCACCTGTTTCTTAAAATAGGTCCGAATAAATACTCCAAAAACAATAGGAATAAGAATAATTTGAAAAATTGACCAAAACATTTCAATTAAAGAAATAGAAATCCACTGACTCGCAAAAATCCACATTAATAAAGGTGTAAGTAAAGGCGCCAAGAGGGTCGATAAAGAAGTAATGGTAATGGACAATGGTACATCCCCACCAGAAATATAGGTAATCACATTTGAAGCCGTTCCTCCAGGGCAACATCCCACCAATAATACTCCAATTGCTACTTCTGTGGGTAAATTCAAAACCCAGGACAGACTAAAAGCCAATAATGGCATTAAAAGAAACTGAGTTAAGAGTCCAATGAACACATCTTTTGGCCGCCTTACTACCTCTGAAAAGTCTTTGGGCTGTAAAGATAGGCCCATTCCAAACATTATCAGTCCCAATAAATAGGGAATGAAAGGAGCTATCCATTTAAAATTCTCAGGAATAATAAAGGCCAACAGGGCTACCAATAGAATCCAAAAGGCTAAAGTTTTTCCTATGAATTCATTAATTTTAAATATATGTTTCATTGAAAACTCTGGGCAATAAAAAAGTTTAGCCCCTAATTGAAAACTTTGGAAAAGAAACGGACTGGGTTGTAATAAAATTGCCTATATCAATTTCCTCCCCTCTGGGCGAATTTAATTGAAGTACTCTAATAATTTATCCAAATAAGCTCTTTTTAATGGGAAGGTTCTATGACTACTCCATCACATACAAAAGAAATCCCCTGATTTCCTCCAGTTCCTATCATTACACTTTGTACAATTGGGTTATTGACATGCTCCTTTGCCGACCACTCCACAATAAAATTGGCACCAATTCCTCCTTTATAATTTGCCGGAACAAAATAATCGACTGAAGCTAAGGGAGCAACAATAATGGGGTTATCAAGATAAACTCTCACCAACTCACCATCATTATCATAAAAGTTAACCAAATTAATATGTAGTGAATGTTTCAGGTCCGTATTTCGAATACTTAGTAAAGCCGATAAATTGAAGGCACGCTTTGTATTCCGGTAATAAATATGAGAGTACACAGGAACATATACAGTCTCCCCAACAACAGCGGATTTAACTATTAAATCCAGCTTTTCTTTTTGCTTTTCCCCCTCTAATTTTAGCACTTCTTGGTTTTGGTCTCCAGTCCTTTGCCTACAAGAAATAAAAAATAAGAGGTTCAAAAAACCATAAATATAAATTACCCAACTAACTTTACTTCTCACCATTAATCCTGCTTAAGTATACAAAACTAAAATCCAAATTTCCTGTCTTTAAATTACTAAAATCAAAACAAAAGAATAAACTAACTATTCAGAATTAAATCATGTCAAAAAGGATTATTTCTTCGAGAACTAAAAAAAATACCTGAGGTTTGAAAACTATATTTTCATCAAAATTCAACCAGATATAAATTACTCCAATGTTTTTACCAACAACTATATCCTCCTTCTTATAAGAAGAGAAAAATCTGAAAATATTATTTTAAGTATAGCTTCAATAAGCTATAGATAACAAATTAATTATCAAAAAAAACCACAATACAATCAAAGCAGAAATACAATAAAAAACAACCCTTCTAAATAAACCCTTCTTAGTAAACATTAAGAAGGTTAAAGGAGGAATTTTATAGAAACCTTCCTTTTTCAAATCATTTTTTTAATTCACACTTGAACCATTCGGTAAATAAATCATCCCTGAGCTACAATCAGCTGAGGCACCTGTTACGGATCTGAGACAATTCACTTCATTAGCTAACCTTCTTACTCCCATAAAACCAAAAATTATAGCTTCCTTGTAATCAATGATAGATTCTTCAGGAATCACTACCTCAATTTTTCCCTTTAGCAGACCACTTAAGGTATCAATAAAAAAACTATTTTTAGCCCCTCCACCGGTAATCAATAATTTACCATGACCACTTTCATTAAATTCCAATAATTCCGTGGCTATTTGATAGGCAATGTGATGTACGGAAGTATGGAGACAATCTGCCACGGAGATATTGGATTTATTAAAAATGGGAATCACTTGATCGGCAAACCATTCATACCCCAAAGATTTTGGAAACCCTTGCTGGTAATATTTTAATTGATTCAGCTCCTTTAATAAAGTTGAGTTTAAATGGCCTGACCGTCCTATTTCTCCATTATAATCATAGGACTTTCCAATTTTACCAGTAAAGTAATTCAAAAGCATATTCATGGGAGCAAGGTCATAGGCCACCCTATTTCCCTTCCATTCAAAAGAAACATTAGCAATACCCCCCAGATTCAAACAAAAATCATAGTCCCTAAATAAAATCTGATCACCAATGGGCACCAATGGAGCACCCTGCCCTCCCAGAGCAACATCCTGAGAACGAAAATCACATATCACCTTTTCTTCACATGCATTTGCAAGGTGTTGTCCGGATCCAACCTGAAAAGTGATTCCTTTAGCTGGTTGATGAAAAACGGTGTGTCCATGACTACTTACGAAATCAACGGAAAGATCATGGGCTTGGATAAAATCCCTTACCTGCTTCCCTAACCAACTTCCATATTCATGATGTAGCAATAGCAATTCCAAAGCAGACAAATTGATAGCTTGTCTTAATCTATTTTCCCAGTATTTGGAATAGGCAATATTTTGCTGATGAATTAATTTGAACGACCAGCCATTTGCAGTTTCTTCAAATACACAATATGCCAGGTCTAGCCCATCCAAAGAAGTTCCTGACATTAATCCTACAACTCGAAATTCTTTCATATTCCTACTCATAGCCAATTTTTTTTCCAGGAAAATTAAAGTTTAATGATAAATTGCAGAGTTTTACGTTCAATTTATCCAATCATTCAACGGTTAACAGATTCTATTTCGCTCTGTAGCATAAAATTCGAGGGAATCAACTTCTAGATTCCCTAAAAACAGAATAAAATAGTTACTCCAATTCTTTCAAAGAATACCAAAAATAATTGAAAAAAATGAAAGTGGCAGAAAAGATCACAGAACAGGCTTCCATATATGAAGACCTGGAAACAATGAGTACCAATGAAATATTAAGCAATATTAATAAAGAAGATCAAAAAGTTGCTAAAGCCGTCCAAAATGTAATTCCCCAAATTGAACAATTTGTGGAGAAAGCAATTCCTGGCTTTCTAAAAGGTGGAAGACTATTTTATATAGGTGCTGGAACCAGTGGAAGGTTAGGGATTTTAGACGCCTCGGAAATCCCTCCTACTTATGGAATGGCGGCAGACCGAGTAATAGGACTGATTGCCGGAGGGGACAAAGCCATTCGGAAGGCTGTGGAGTTTGCTGAGGACAGTCTTAATCAGGCAGCAGAAGACCTAGAGCCCTATCAATTAAATGAAAACGATACTCTCCTCGGAATAGCTTCCTCCGGAACCACCCCATACGTTTTAGGCGGAATTGCATATGCTAAGGAAAAAAAAGTAATAACTGGGGGCCTTACAAATAATCCTGGTTCTCCTTTGGCCTTAGCCGCAGATATCCCAATTGAAGTAGTAGTAGGTCCTGAGTTTGTAACAGGAAGTACCCGAATGAAAAGTGGTACTTCCCAAAAACTTGTCCTCAATATGATATCCACTGCTTTAATGATACGAATAGGAAGGGTAAAAGGAAACAAAATGATCAATATGCAACTCAGCAATAAAAAATTGATAAATAGAGGAATCCGGCAATTAATGGAGGAGTTAGAAATCTCAGAAAAAGAAGCCACTTCACTATTGGAGCAGTACGGGTCTGTAAAAGAAGCCCTTGAAAACAGAAGTTAAATAATACTGAATAATTAATAGTGAAAATTTAAGCCGGACTAATTTCTTTATCCCATCTAAATAGATTCTTTTTTTAGACTCTATGGAGGAAATTATTCACTATTAATTATTCAAAAATCACTACAATCCTTCAGCTTTTTCCTTTATTATCTTCAAAGCTAAATCTATTTGCTTTAAGTGAGCACGAAAAGACAAAACCGCCACTCTGATCCAAAACACACCATCAATAGTAGTAGAAGAAAGAAAAATCCTACCATCCTCTAGTATTTCTTCCAAAAGCCATTGATTAAATTTATTTGCATCCTGGTTTTTAGGAACATATCGAAAAATTCCAATAGAAAGATCCGGTCCTGGTCCTATTTCAAATCCCGGAACTTGTTGAACCTGTTCTTGGAAATAACGTGCAAGGTAAATTTTCTCCTCTAAAGCGGCTCGAAAAGCCTTTAACCCAAATAATTTCAAGGGAAGCCATACACGTAATCCTCGAAAATGTTTGGTCAATTCTGGAGATACATCGGCAGGACTTACTTCTTCGCTAATAACATTTTCATTTCCACCCTCAGCATCTTGTAAATAATCTGCCATATAATGGTGAGCATTGTGCACGGCTTTATGGTCTTTAATTAATACCGCTCCGGTTCCAAAAGGAAGAAATAAACCCTTATGAGGATCAAGTGTTATGGAGTCCGCTTTTTCCACACCATTAAATGCTGGACTACATTCATCCACCAATTTGAAGAAACCCCCATAAGCAGCATCCACATGAAACCAAATTTTATAATCAGCTGCTATTCTTCCAATAGGACCAATGGGGTCCACAGTTCCTGTATTGGTCGTTCCTAAGGAAGCATTAATAAAAAATGGAATCAGGTTATTCGATTTATCTTCTTCAATGGCGGTTTTTAATGCATCAACAGACAACTTAAGATCTTCATCCAGTGGGATATAACGGATTTGTGCTTCGGCTAAACCCGCAATCTTCAAAGCTTTTTGAAGAGAATGATGGGCTTCCTTGCTTAAATAAATAACAGCACGGTGAAAATCTCTTGCTTTTAGACTTGCCGCCTCCCTTGCCGTGATTACTGCAGTCAAGTTGGCTATAGACCCGCCGGAAGTTAGATTTCCTGCAGCATCAGAAGGAAACCCCATTAATCGGCACATCCAGCGAATAAGCATATTTTCAAGCTTGACCGCCCCTGGAGCAGCATAAAAAATGCCTGCATAACGATTAGTAACAGCAGCCAAATAATCTCCCAATGCGGCAGGATATATTCCTCCACCTGGAATATATCCTAAATGTCCTCCGGATGCGGCATTGATCCCTGGCGTATCAATATTCTTTTTTATTCCTCCTAACAGTAAGTCCAAATCCACACCTTGTTCAGAAATATCGTAATCATAAATAGATTCCCGATCTATTCCATTAGAAGTCTGATATACTTTTGCTTCCCCCAAATTATTTAAAAAAGAATTGGCATACGCCAATACTCTTGAATTCCAGTCATTTCTTCGTTTTTCATCCGGGTCTAATAAACGGGAAAGTTCCTCTAGCTCTTTAATCCTTTCAATCATAATTATAAGCTTTCTTCCCAGGTACAATGTCAGCTGTGATTAAATGTTCTTTCATTTATAAAAAATTGGGGGCTACCCTTTCCATTTGGAAAAAAATGAAGGTAATATTTTTTACTTCTTTTTGGAAGTAATTATTACAATTACTCCAAAAGCCTGATTAATACAGAGTACTTAACTTCAATTCCCAGAATGCTAAAAGCTAGATTTAGCTAAAATTATCCAAACCGGCAAATGCAATGATTTAATAAAAAAGAGAATTTTAAATCCTTAAAAATTCTTCATATTTAAATCTTCAGTCCTACCAACATTATCCTTTGCTGGGTCCAATGTTTTAAACCTAAGCCACAAATTTTCAGGATACATGGTAAAGGCAAAAATCTCTTTTACTTTTTCGGGTTTAACCACTAATTCCAAATCAAAATTTTTACAAATCATCGAAAGAGACATTATCATCTCATGCATGGCTAAATTTTTTCCTGGGCAGAATCTGGGACCTGACCCAAAAGCTTTAATCATTTCTGGTTTATGAGCTCCATGAACGGGACACCCAGTCTTCAACCATCTTTCGGGGATAAATTTACCAGCTTCGGCAAAATTATCATCACTAGTTTGAGCAACTTTATTTTGCATCATGATAGTGGTCCCTTGTTTAAATAGAAAATTATTAATTTGTGTGTCTTCTAATGCTTGAAAATAGAGATTTGGAGTAACTGGTTTTAGCCTAATAGCTTCCATTGCCACGGCTTCTGTATACTTCAATCGATTAATCATCTCATAATCAACCGGGTGAGAGGTACTAGGAAAAATAGATTGAGTTTCCTGTCTTATTTTTTTCACTGCTGCAGGATTTTGGGCCAAGTAAAACAAAGCCCAGGAAATAGAATTTGAAGTAGTATCTTCTCCTGCCAATAACAAAGTGAAAACATTTCCAAAGACTTCATGATCCGAGAAGTTTCCCTCTTTTTCTTGTTGTACCAAAAGGGCCTCTAAAAAATTTCCCGGTTTTTCTTTAAGATCAGGATTTTGCTTTAATCTATTCCTGGCCTCGGAAATGAAATCCATTATGGTTTTCTCTATTTCCAATAGAGCATTATCAAGTTCCCTATCTTTTCTTAATTTTAAGAATCTCCAGTAAGTCAGGGGGGCAGTAATTCTCTGATTAACCATAGGAAAAATCTTTTCCAAATGCCCTTGAATAACATCTCCTTCATTTTCCAAAGTATTCATAGGATATCCAAAAGCAATGACTGTGGTAATATCTACAGTATAACGCATCATCAATTTTTGGACATCAACTTCTTTTCCTTCAACATCAAAAGCCTTTAACTTCCTAAACAATCGGTGGGTAACTTGAGAAATGGTAGGGAAAAAGCCCTTAATATTTCGCATGTTTAATGCTTCCGAGGTCAACTTTCTATGCTTCTTCCATGCATTTCCTTCAGCGTTAAAAACTCCCATAATTCCCATTTCTTCCATAATCTCACTAATCTTAAAAAACCTTCTGAACATATCTGGACGATGTTTAAGAATCTGATGATTAAGATCTGGATCAGCTGAAACGACAAATTCCTTACCCAAAAGATTAATCTTAAACAACTTCCCGCATTCTTCTACCCATTTTTCTAAAACCAAATGTTTTTCCTGATTTTGGAATTCCGGTAAGTTCCCTAGTAAAAAAGTACCTTTTGGTGAGGGAAGGTCTTTTATACTTTGAATTGGGGCATCCTCAGCACTTTTTTTCTCCCTCCCAAGCACTTTAGGATCAATTAAGACTTCCTTATTTCTTATTGTTATGGGAAAGCTCTTTAAACAAGTATCATGCTCTTTATTCATTCCATTTTCACAGGAAAAATGCCAATGATGTAGAGGACAAACCAAATGTCCATTTTTTATTTGTCCCTCCGCCAGGGGTGCTCCTTGATGTGGGCAGTTAGCCTGAAAGGCTTTGATTTTCCCTTTATTTTCTAAGAGAATGAATTTGTCTTCATCCAGGGTTACCTCAAGGATTTTTCCAGGCTGGATATCGGCATTATTTGCCAATTTAATTAATGTCATAATCGAATTTTTTTTTTAAAGAGCAAACTGAATTTAGAACAATTATTAATCTTATCCAAAGAATTTACCACCAACCAAATGGTGGTTTTAAGGAAAATTTCATCAAAATATTATTGTTTTTCCTTTAGAGAAAAAGTAATCACATTGAATGAAGAAGAAAGTGGATCTAGTATCAAATCAAAGAACCCGATAAGAACAAAAGAGCAAATATGTTCTCTTTAAATCAGGAAGGTATTAATTACTAATTTCTCAAGAATTTTGATAGATTTCTAACTGAAAAAAAATTCATCCATTTTCAGAATAAGACTCGGTATTAATTTGACTAATTTTTTCCAGTAAACTATTATGGTTTTATTCTTTAATAAAACTCCTAAGAGTCTGCCGGACTTACCACTATAACTCTCTAAAATTTAAGATTCCAATCCATAGACAAGGAATACAAATGATAAAATGGACTCCCAGTACTTTGAATTTTTACTGTCAACCCATTTTTTAATTTTATACCAACTTTGGTAATCAAATCAATTATATAAGAATAAAATCACTTCCGATTGCCTCAGAAATCTTCGATATTTAAAACAATTAAGAAATACACAGAAAGAAAAAATTTATATTAGGATAGAGAATTAAGAAAAATCTTCCTATTTTTTGCCTCGATCAGAGAAGAGAGAAGGTAAATTCTTTTTGTACAAGTTTCATTTTTTATAAGATTCTCTCTATTCTCCATCATTTATCTTTTTAGAACAAACTTTATTTTTTTTGAAATGGCCCCCCTTTATAAAAACCTTCAAACAATTTTTGAAACAGTACAACGATTTGTGGAGATAAACCAGAAGGAATGGGAAGCGGTTTTGCCATATGTAGAGGTCCAACAGCTACAAAAGCATGACTTCCTGTTGAAACCAGGACATATATGCAGGAAAATGTTCTTTCTTTTATCAGGATACACTCGAATCTATTCCCAATCTCCCACCGGAGAAGTAACCAGAGATATAAACAAACCTTCTACCTTTTTAACTGCCCTACCCAGCTATATCAGTGAAAAACCCTCTCAGGAAATCATACAATGTGTTACAAAGGTAGAGGTACTAATCATTTCAAAAGAACACCTGGAAGGTTTGTTCTATCAATTCCATAATTGGGAACGTCTGGGAAGGTTGATCATTCAGGAAATGTATATGGACACTCAACAGAGGCTTTATGATTTTATTCATCTAACAGCAGAAGATCGATATCGAAAACTTTTGAAAGATCATAAAGACTTAATGGATCATATTCCTTTAGGGTATATAGCCTCTTTTTTGGGAATTTCACCACCATCCCTTAGTCGTATCAGAAAACAATTGCTGAACATAAATACAAATTAAAAGATTGGCTCTTTTTACTCTTTAACTTCCGGTCTAACAGGTTGGAAAACTACCTTTTCAGGCAAACAAATGATTTCAAAATTGGTCAAATAACTTCTTTTTGCAGGACAAAATATGCTTTTTTAACAAATGGTAAAGGAATTCTCGTTATTCCTATGGAAATTGGCAGAAACAAAAACATCAGGTCATGAAACGTTTCAGTGCCGAAGATCATCTTTCCTTCGATTTGTGCATTGTAGGAGGAGGCATAACAGGGGCAGCCATTGCTTATGAAGCGGCATTAAAAGGATACAAAGTAGTCCTATTAGAAAAATCCGATTTTGGGGGAGGCACTTCAGCAGCTACCTCCAAGCTAATTCACGGAGGACTACGTTATTTAAAAAACTTGGAGTGGGGTCTTGTTAGGGAGTCCTTAAAAGAAAGAAAAACTTTGAGCAATATTGCCCCTAATTTAGTATATCCTCTACCCTTCATTATTCCAAGAAAAAAAGGAAACTGGCTACAAAACATCACTTTAAGGATTGGAATGTTTCTCTACGATCTATTATCCTATGATAAATCATTTACATGGGATAGATCTAAAAAACTGCCTAATCATAAACTTTGGAATAAGGAAAAAGTACTAGAAGAGGAGCCCCTTTTAAAGACAATGAATAATTTGGAAGGAGGCCTGGTATTTTACGATTGCCAAAGCTATCACCCCGAAAGGCTTACCCTTACATTCCTAGAATCAGCTCATCAGTTAGGGGCTAAGTTAGGAAATTATTGGAAGGTAGAGAATTTTATTACGGAGGGGCAAGAAGTAAAAGGGGTATTAGCAGAAGACCTCCTTAGTCACAAGAAAATAGAGATAAGGGCAAAAAAAACTATCAATTGTGCAGGTGCTTGGGTAGATGAAATTCTTAATTTTCTTCCTGGACAAAAGAAACAAAAAAGCCTGATACGTTCTGAAGGAATTCATATACTAACAAGAAAACTTGCCATAAATAACACTATTTCTTTGGTAACAGCTTCAGGAAGACATGCGTTTATAATTCCTTGGCGAAACCATTCCCTAATAGGAACCACTGATAAAACCTACCACGGAAAACCAGATGAATACCGAGTTACCTCGGAAAGCATTCAAGAATTGATTCAGGAGGTCAATGAGGCTTTGGAAAAAGAAGTTATCCAATATAAAGATGTTCTGGCTGCCTATGGAGGTTTGCGTCCCTTGGTTGATGATCAAACTGAGGAATCGTACAAGGCCTCCCGTAAATATGAAATAGTTGATCACGCCAAAGAAGGGGTTAAAGGTTGTCTTTCTGTTGAAGGAGGAAAGTATACCACAAGTCGAAACCTTGCCGAGCACGTAGTTTTGCAGTTGGATAAAGATTTTGGAAAAGGAAAGGTCTCATCCCAAAGCAGTAAAAAGCCACTATTTGGGGGAGACATTAAAAACCTTCCTATTTTTCTAAAAATGTTAGAAAAGAAGTTCCCCAATTTACCTTCCAAAAGTGTGCAAACCATAGGAAAACTTTATGGAACAATTGCCCCAAAATTATTACGACTTGCTGATAGCGAAACACGATTGGGACAAGTACTAAATGAAGAAGGAGAAATGTTAGTGCAAGTTTATTGGGCTATTAAACAAGAAAGTGCTTATAAACTTACCGATATATTTTTACGAAGGACAGGTTTAGGAAGTCTGGGCCTCCCTTCTCCTGAGAACCTAGAAACTATCTGTAATTATGCAGCTGAATTACTGGAATGGACACCAAATCAATTGGACCTGGAAAAAAAGGAATTAATTGATAGGTTAACAGTTCCTGCCCTAGAGCAACCAAAAACCAGAAAGAGAGCTTAAAAAATTT
>NZ_SMMB01001142.1 GCF_009711365.1 Xanthovirga aplysinae
GGAATCAAAGTTAAAATCTTTATCCAGGCGAAACGCTTTAATAACCTTAAAATACTTCTTTAAGGAAGTACAAAATTCAGGTGATTCATCCCCATGTAACTGAACAAGATCTAATCCCCAATTATTACCTTTTTCAATAACAGCTTCCAAATTTTCATTAACAAAAACCCCTACTTTCTCAAAATCACCTTTGATCTCATTCAAATGTTCAGGTTTCAAATTATCCTCCACATACCTGGGGGATTTTGGATAAAAGATCAGTCCCATATAATCTACAGGCAGGCCTGAAAGTAAACCCATATTGACTGCATCTCGCATTCCACAAACCTTTATTCGCATAAAGCATTTTCCTTAATGAAAACCTGATTAACAGCCTCAATGAATTTTCGGCAAGCATAACCTGGTCGAGAAGTTTTCATAAAAGTTTCTCCTATCAAAAAGCCTTGAAATCCAAAAAATTTAAGCTCTACAATAGACTCCGGTGAGGACAATCCACTTTCTGAAACCTTTATAAAATCGTTAGGAATCAAGGCCCCTATTCTTTTGGATTGCTCTATACTCACTTGAAAAGTTTTTAAATCTCTATTATTAACCCCTACTAAGTCAATAGCTGGGCACAACTTATGTAGTTGGTCCTCCGAATGCAATTCAAAAAGCACTTCTAGGCCTAGAGATTTTGCAAATTCTCCCAACTTTTTCACTTGGCTCTTTTCTAAAACTTCAGCAATTAAAAGAATAGCATCGGCTCCCATGGATTTGGCCTCAAGAATCTGATATTCACTTACAATAAAGTCTTTTCTAAGCACAGGAATAAAGTTATACTTCCGAACCGTATTCAAATCTTCCTTACTTCCACCAAAGAAATTTTGATCCGTTAAAACAGAAATGGCTGAAGCCCCCCCCAGTGAATATCCCCTAGAAACCTCCTCTGCATCTGCTTTCAAATTAATGGCAGAACGGGATGGAGATTTCCTTTTAAATTCCGCAATGATACCTGACTTTTTTTCGTCTTGAACAAAATCGGATAAAGAAAGTGTAGGAGCATTAAAATGTATACTTTTCTCAAGGAAGGCCACAGGTGCTAACTCTCGGTTTTTTTCCACTTCCTTATATTTATGAGCTATAATTTGATCTAAAATATTCATCGGTACACCTCCTATTATGAATGCTAATAAAAAATTTTGTTTGTTGTGGTTACACCTTCAAAAGCTTTCTGTGCAAATGTTCCCATTAAAGACTCTTCCGCTTTTGCATAGGCCTCTTTGAAAGTTAAGGAACGGTCCATACATTGAATGGCCAGGGCCGCATTACAAAGTACCACCTGATTTTGGGCTTTTGTACCTTTTCCCTTCAATACATTTTCAAAAATTGTGGCGGCTTCCTGGATACTTTCTCCACCGTATATTTCCTCCTCCCTTAATTTTTCCAAACCTAAATTACTGGGACTAAATACCTGTTCTGATTTTTCAGTAGCTACTTTAAAAGTACCTGTCAAAGAAACCTCGTCATAACCATCTAATGAATGTACTACGGTAAAGGGTTTATTTTCTGACTGAAACAAATAGGCATATAATCTAAAGATCTCCAAATTTGCCACACCAACTAATTGATGCGAAGTTTTGGCTGGATTAATTAAAGGTCCAAGCATATTAAAGAATGTCCTGACACCCAATGCTTTTCTAATGGGGCCCACAGTCTTCCAAGCTGGGTGAAACAAAGGGGCATGTAAAAAACAAATATTATGTTTTTCTAACTGATCCTGCAGTTCCTCTTTAATATTGGTAAAAGAATATCCTAAATGTTCCAGCACATTTGAAGAGCCAGAAACAGAGGAAAAACCATAATTCCCATGTTTAACAACCTTAAAACCGGCCCCGGCTACAACAAAAGAAGCAAGCGTAGAGATATTAAAAGTATCCTTTCCATCTCCGCCTGTACCACAAAGATCTATTGTAGCAAAAGACGAAAAATCTAAAGGTACACTTAATTCCAATGCCGCCTGTTTAAATCCAGTTAATTCTTCCAGAGATAAAGGTCTCATCAAGAATATTGTCAATAGGGAAGCTACTTGGGCATCATTAAATTTGCCAGCAGCAATATCATGAATCAAGACACGGGCCTCATCGACATCCAAGTTTTTAAAACTTAAGAGATTTGCTAAAGTCTTTTTCATATTTATGCTTGGTTAAGAAAGTTCTTCAATAATTTGGGTCCATCAGGAGTAAGTACGGATTCAGGATGAAATTGTACACCCCATACTTTATATTCCCTATGCTTCAACCCCATAATTACTCCTTCATCATCTTCTATTGTAACCTCCAAACAATCTGGCAAGTCGGTTTTATCAACAATCCAAGAGTGATAGCGACCCACCTCAAAAGTTTTTGTTAGGTCTATAAAAAGACCATCTGATTTAGCTTTCAAGTGTACAGAAGAGGGAACTCCATGATAAACTTCTTCCAATTGCTTCAATTTCCCTCCAAAAACTTCAGCAATAGCCTGGTGCCCCAGACAAACACCTAATATCTTTTTCGAGGATCCATAGGTTCGAATAATATCTTTTAATAAACCAGCCGAATCTGGTAAACCAGGACCAGGAGATAAAATGATATATTTAAAATCAGAAACCTCTTCCAGTTCCAGCTGGTCATTCCGCTTCACCTCTACACCAGTATTCTCCATTTGTCTAAGAATATGCACTAAATTATAGGTGAATGAATCATAATTATCTATTACCAGAATATTTTTCATTATTTAGTTATTTAGTGTTTCGGCCAATTCCATTGCGGCTCTTAAAGCTCGCAATTTATTATTCACTTCTTGCAATTCATTTTCCTCTTCAGATTTAATCACAATACCAGCCCCCGCCTGATAAAAAAGATGATTATTCTTAGTGAGGAAAGTACGAATCATTATGGCCTGATTGATACTTCCATCCAATCCAAATTTACCTACAGCTCCCCCATAGAAACTTCTATTTTGATTCTCGTATTGGTCTATTAATTGAAGAGCACGATACTTCGGTGCCCCAGACAAAGTGCCTGCAGGAAAGGTATCACCAAATACCTTAACGGACTCCGCCTCCTCCCTTAGTTTTGCCTCCACAATGGAAACCAAATGAATTACATGACTAAAATATTGCACTTCCTTGAACCGAAGTACCTCCACATCATCCGAATTTCTACTTAAATCATTACGAGCCAAATCTACCAGCATAACATGTTCAGCAGCTTCTTTGGGGTCATTTGAAAGCCGAAGCGCTTCCTTTTGATCAAAAGCATCGTCACCAGTACGTTTATATGTACCTGCAATGGGATGAATTTGCGCCTTTTTATCATTGATCACCAATTGTGCTTCTGGCGAGGAACCAAATATGGAATAACCACCATAATCAAAAAAGAACAAATAAGGAGAGGGATTCAATGATCGAAGTGAGCGATACACATTAAAGGCATCTCCTTTAAATTCCTGGGAAAATTGACGGGAAAAAACTACCTGGAAAACATCTCCCTGTTTGCAGTGATACTTCCCTTTAACGACTAATTCTTTAAATTGATCATCTGTAAGATTAGATTTTTCTTCACCTTCCCGTTGAAAAGAATAGGCAGCTCCAGCTCGTCCATTTAACAGTTTAGTAAATTCCTTTAAACGGGATGGTTCTCCCTCAGGGCAATTTTCCAGCACAAAAAGATTATCTCTATAATGATCAAAAGTAATGACAAAGCGATATAATGAATAATTAATATCTGCGATGTTCATTTGCTTTTTTTCCTCATTAAAGTTGATATCTTCAAAATATTGTACGGCGTCGAATGTGGAATAACCAAAAAATCCATTATAAGAAGTAAGCTTTTCCTTTCCTTTAAATTGAAAGGATTTAAAGTAGGATTGCATTTGGCTGGTAATGTCCTCCCCCGCCCCAATTTTCTTCTTTAAATTTTCATTACTCACCATTACTTCTCCATCAGTCAATTGAAAGGAAGAAACGGGCTCAAAACATAAGTGTGAGCAACTATTTTCTCCAGCATGGAAATCCGTACTTTCTAACAGAATAGCTTCCTGAAAATGATCTCTTAACTTCAAAAAAAGGCTCACTGGGGTGAAGAAATCAGCCAACATTTCGAAACTGTTAATTTGAATTTTTGTAGTTTTCATCATTTTTTAAACATAAAAAAAGCGGCTAGTCCAAAGACGAAAGCCGCTAAAAGTTAAAATTTTGGATAATGGCATTCTCGTCTTATTCGGGAAAGGAATAAGTGTGCCACCACCATACAATATTTTTCACTAATCTAATTTTCATTTTCACTGTGTACTCTTGTCTGTACTTAATGGTCAAAAAAAAACGGCTTATCAGGGGAGTGATAAGCCGTTTTCTATATCTCGAATGCAAACAATAACTAGGCGACCTCACTCCTTTTGGAATCAGTACACCACCACCAGTTCATATTTACATTTGCTTTCATATTCATGTCCCAAAACTATGGATTATTTTCATAAACCAAAAAATATTTTCCCAAAAATTTAAAAAAACATTTTTTGATTTAAAAAATCAAATACAAAACATACCTTAACTTTAAAACAACAAAAGGTTGCCCCTTCAACAAAATGCTCCCCTCCATGTTATAGCAATTAGGTGAAATAGTTTCTTAGAAGGTGAAAAGTAATTATGAGGGGAGGGCAAAAGGAAAAAAACAAAAGAGAAAAACCTAAGATTTTCTCGAGAAATATTGTAATCACTTTATTATTAAGCTTTACATTTTTTGGTCAAGTCAAAGCACAATTCTGGTCAATCGGCCCTCGAGTAGGTTTAAATATGACCCAATGGTCCTCCTGGGACCATGTTGGCCCCACAGTACTAAAAAACAAAAACAGCCTAAACACAGGACTCCTTTTACTTTATTTTTTTTCAGAAAAAATAACTTTTCAAGGCGAAATCAATTATTCTCAATCCAGAGCTTTAGGGATCATAGAGGATAACCAACTGTATCCCAATGTTAGCCAGGATACCAATGGTAAATTTAATCTTACCTATCTAGAAATCCCTCTTATATTTAGATACGATTTTGGGGAAAGAGGAAAAGTCTACATTAGTGCTGGATTAAACAACCGATATCTATTATTCAGTTACCACGAAACACATACTATTTTCAAATCAAACAGCTTTTATGCCAACATTAAAGATCTAAACCTTATCAATAAAGAAAATTTACATGAGTACAATTTAAGTTTTATTATGGGAGGTGGTATTGATTTACCAGTGTTGGGAAATCATTTAATCATTGATTTCAGACTTAGTAAAAGCCTGATTAACTTGATTAAAACTGAATTGGCAAAATCTAGAACAGACACTTACGCAGATATATATCTTAACCTTATAACCATTAGCATTGGTTATGCAATAAATATTTGATAGGTATTTTTAAATTTAAAAACCATTGAAAATATTACTTACGGGAGCAACAGGTTATATTGGAAAAAGGCTTTTACCTGTTTTATTGGAAGAAGGACATGAAATTACCTGCGCTGTAAGAGACAAAAACCGCCTGGAGTTTGCCCAAAATGGATCTAAAACAATAAAAATCTTTGAAGTAAACTTTCTTCAAGAAAGTAGTTTCCAAAAGGCACCTAAAACTTTCGATGTGGCTTTTTTTCTCATGCATTCCATGGCCACCAGCCCTTCGGATTTCGAGGAAAAGGAATTAAAAATAGCGAAGAACTTCCTTTCTTATATCAATTTAACCACTACCAAGCAGATCATATATTTAAGTGGCATCAGTAATGAGCCAGCTTTATCCCCCCACCTTCAATCCCGGAAAAATGTTGAAAGCATCCTTAAAAAAAGCAAAGTTCCATTAACAGTACTTCGAGCCGGAATAGTGGTGGGTTCTGGTAGTGCCTCATTTGAAATTATTCGTGACCTTGTAGAAAAAATTCCCATAATGGTTTGCCCCAAATGGGTAAAAACCCGTTGCCAACCTATTGCTGTAAGGGATGTAATTCAACATCTAAAAGGAGTCATGTTAAATAAAGAAACATTTCACCAAACTTTTGACATTGGGGGCCCAGAAGTCCTAACTTACAGGGAAATGCTTCTTCAATTTGCCGCGGTAAGAGGCCTTCAAAGAAAAATAATTGATGTACCCGTACTTACACCGCGACTTTCTTCCTACTGGTTGTATTTTGTAACTTCTACCTCCTATCCCCTTGCGGTAAATTTAGTGAATAGCATGAAGGTTGAAGTGGTATGTAAGGACAAACGATTAGAAACTATACTGGGCCTTCGAACTATTCATTACAAAGCTGCAGTAAGGCTTGCCTTTGACAGGATTGAACAAGACATGGTACTTTCCAGCTGGAAAGATTCCCTAATTTCAAGCCATGGAAAAAATAATTTGATGCGTTACGCCCATGTCCCGGTTCATGGTTGTCTTATTGATCACCAACAAAAGGTTTTATCAGAAAACAGTAAAGATGTTCTAGAAAATATTTGGTCAATCGGGGGAAACAGAGGGTGGTATTATGGAAATTTTCTATGGAAACTGCGCGGTGATATAGATAAAATGGTTGGAGGAGTAGGACTCCGAAGAGGAAGAACCAATGCTTACCAACTCCAAGTGGGAGAGGCGTTAGATTTTTGGCGGGTTTTGGTTGCCGATAAAACCGGAAAACGTTTATTACTTTATGCTGAAATGAAACTTCCGGGTGAAGCTTGGTTACAATTTAAAATTTCAAAGCAAAATGGAAAGGAGATTTTGCATCAAAAGGCCACTTTTAGACCGAAAGGAATAGCAGGAAGGCTTTATTGGTACCTTATGCTTCCTTTCCACCATTTTATTTTTAATGGAATGATAAATGGAATTGTAAACTTCAGAACAAAAAAAGTAGCCTGAACCATAATTTCAAGGAATCTTTAATTGTGGTAGAGTTTCTTTCTGAAAAAGAAAATCAGAAGAAATCCCTAAATCACAAAATTAGATTCAATCATCGTCCAGGCCTTTCAATTATTTTACTGCAATTACATTCCCATCTTCCCCCACTTCTTCAACATTTATATAAAATAAATCTGTAGCGACATGCAATTGCTCTTTATTAATACCTTTATGATCCTCAAACTTCCAATCAACAGAAGGCTGTAGAGTTTCCATAATTCCTCCTATCTTCACTTTTACCGGCATATCAAAGGCCGCAACATCAGCTTTCCACCTATATTCATATCCTCCATTCTTAAATTTCAGTTGAAGAATTGGAAGAGAGCTGTGATATAAATATTGATCAAAAAGTGGTTTAAAATCACGATCAAATTTAGAATTGAAATAGTTCAGCACATCGGTAACAAAAATATCTTTATGCTTAAAATGTTCACAATATTCACGAACAAATTTCCACCATTGCTCATCATTATCTACCACATTCCGCAAAGTATTTAAAAATAAGGCTCCTTTAAAATACATATCATTTGAAGGCCAGGCATACACTCCGGAAGGGGTAATAATAGGGGCCGAATTTCGAATTAATGACTTATATCCATTGATGTATTTTAATCCATCTTCATAACCAAATTGGTCTTCTACAAAAACAGCCTCTGCATAAGTACCCCATCCTTCATGAATCCAGGCATCAGATACATCCCTGGCAGTGATACTATTACCAAACCATTCATGGGCACTTTCATGAATAATTATAAAATCGAATTTAGTACTAACCCCAACTCCTGTCCAGTCGCGACCCAAATAGCCATTTTTAAAATAATTTCCATAGGTAATAGCCGACTGGTGCTCCATTCCCGAATAAGGAACTTCAATTAATTTAAAGCCATCTTTTAAAAAAGGGTAATCTCCAAAATGTTTTTGAAAACTCTCCAACATTTTTCTACTCTGATTAAATTGTAGTTTGGCCTGTTCCAGGTGGTAAGGCAAAACATAATAATCCATGGTTACCTCACCCATTTGATCAGAAAAATGAGTGTATTTAGCCACATTCATTGAGACACTATAATTATTGATCGGGTAATGCACTTTCCATTCAAATTCCGTATATCCATCCTCCAACTCAGTTTTCCCCACGAATCTACCATTTGAAACATCTGTAAGCCCCTTAGGAACTGCTATTCGGATTCGCATACTATCCACTTCGTCAGGTTGCTGGTCTTTACTAGGCCACCAAATACTGGAGCCTACATCCTGGGTTGCGGTATAAATCCATGGATTTCCTAGAGAGTCCGTATCAAAAACCAGCCCTCCAAATCTTCCACTAGCCTTTGGATAGCCCGAATAAAAAAAGTCTACTTCATAAACCTCACCTTTCTTTAACTTCTCAGGAAAATTGATAAATACAGCATTCTCGTCCCGCTTATAGGTCAAAACATCCTTTCCTAAAAGAATTTTATCTATGTTTAAATTCTTGTACAGGTCCAATTGGATTTTATCATCCTCTTTCAACATCTTAAAGCTTACTTGATTCCTTCCAGAAATGAACTTTTTTTCTACATCGACTTTTACCTGCAAATCATAATAAAGTAAATCATTATTTGCCCGGTAAGGGCCGTAGGTTCCTCTCAAGGAATCAACTCGCTCGAAAACCCTTTCTGCTTCTACGGAATTAACTAGTGCTTCATCATAAACCATCTTAACCAAAGCATTTTTTTCAGTCAATCTAAGCTTTTGAGTGCGATGATTCTTAGCTTCAAGAGAAACTTCCAGATCGGCAAATTCGGTGGGTAATAGTACCGTTCCGTTTTGATCGGAACGAAAAGCCATCTTCTTTTCTTTGGCATAAATTACCGCACCTTCAATAGAATTAAGGGTAGATCCATCTATTATCGTTAATATAAATGGCCCGGGCTTTTGTTCTCCCTTTTCTACTTGGCAAGCCACTGTAAAAAGGGTCACTAAAATTATTAATAGATTTTTTCTCATGAGGAAAAGTTGTTAAATGATTTTCAGGATAATAGACATGATAACAGAGAAGTCAAATACAAACTACACTCCTACCCTATTTTCAGTAAAAATAAAGGCCAAAGTAGTCATATTATTAAAAATTAAAAAATTTATTAATAGCCAATTAAAGAGCTATTACAAGCCTTACTATTTTTTATCTCCTGTTACCTTCTTACACCTATGGTCATTATTAAAATTGTAAGAGAACATGATAACTAACTGAATGAATATTCACCCATTTACTAAAAATTAAACTCCGGAAAGAATATATAATCGTTTCAACCGATTATCTTCTAAAAAATATTAAAAACCGATTCATTGTATTAATT
>NZ_SMMB01000912.1 GCF_009711365.1 Xanthovirga aplysinae
CCTTTTCCTTTTTTTATCTTTAAAACCACTACTCTAATTTTTAGTTAGATGTATAGGCCAGCAACTTTATACAAAATATGTTAGTGGTGTCCCTATCTTAATTCGATTTAGTATTGTTATCCTAATTTGAAAACAAAATATGCAAATAAAAGAGATAGATTATAAAGCAGGTGAACAAAACTTAAAAGGGTACTTAGTTTATAATAAGAAGGGGATTGAAAAACGTCCTGCCATCTTGGTAGTTCATGATTGGAATGGTTGTGACGAATTCGTAAAGCATAAAGCTCAATTAATAGCTGAAATAGGTTATGTTGGATTTGCTGTTGATATGTATGGGAATGGTCAAATAGGACAAAACGATGAAGACAAAAGTCAATTAATGGATAACCTACTGGAAAACCGAATATTAATTCAAGAACGAATGCTTGCGGCCTTGAATACGGTAAAAATTTTAGACCAGGTTGATTCCGAAAAGATTGGCACCATTGGCTATTGCTTTGGAGGACTGTGTGCCCTTGATTTAGCAAGAAGTGGTGCAGCAATAAAAGGAGTTTGTTGCTTCCACGGGGTTCTTACTCCACCAACCGGCTTATCAAAAAACAACATTAAGGCCAAAATACTTGCTTTACAAGGATATAATGATCCTTTTGTTCCATTTGAGCAAATCAAAAATTTCGCGCAAGAAATGTCAAATGCAAAGGTAGATTGGCAATTACATATGTATGGACAGGCAAGGCATTCTTTTACAAAACAAAACCCACCAGGAAAAGGAGAAGGGATTCAATACAATGAGCCAGCGGACAAACGCTCCTGGCGACTTATGAAAGATTTTCTTGCTGAGATTTTCTAAAATATTTTAGGTTTAACAGAGACCATAAATGAAAGGACATTAATGTTTTGTGTACTTTATGAGCTTCATGTAAACCCTGAAAACGAAAAGGAATTTCAGGAACTATACCCTCAGGTTGTTGAAGCTGCAAAAAACAGAGGAGGATTGGGATCGAGACTTCATCGATCGGTGAACAACAAAGAGCTTTGGTACAATTATGCCCCATGGCCAAATAGAGAGGCTTGGATAAAGGGTAGTCCACATACTCCAAAGAAAACTGATAACGACTTGGTAAGACGTTTTAGAGCTATCACTACTCCTCGAGTTGTGTATGAGTTAGAAGTAATTAGGGATTTACTGGTAAGCTGACTCTTTAGTGGCCAAGCCCCTGACGCTCACAAAAGGAAATTAATATGATTATTTATGAAGTTAATGCAACCATAATCAATTCATTATTAAACGAGTATATCAAGTGGCTAGAATTTCATATACAGAAAAGAATGCTGCCACTTGAGGGGTTTGAGAGTGCCCGATATTTTATTGAGGAAAACAATAAGGAAGAGGAGCATTCCACCATTTGCATTCAGTATCAACTTTCTTCAAGAAAAGCTCTGGATAATTATTTTAAATTTCATGTTGAGGAAATGAGAACGCCTCGTGACGGGCTGGAATTCCTTGAAGAGCATATCACGAGGCATTGGCGAATATTGAGGTTTGTTAATAAATTTGAAGGTCAAACATAGTTTGATTTTAGCTTAATTCACACCACCAGCCAATCCATATTTGTAATAGCCTCTACATATGCCTTCATTTCATTCAAGTTACCGATGCTTATCCGCGCCCAATTTGGAAAGTTGGGCCACCCTCCAACGGCCAATTGAAAGCCCGCACCTTCCAAGACAGCTTTATATCGCTTAAAATCCTTTACATTCAGATAAATAAAATTAGTGGAACTCGGATGAAATTCAATACCAAAATTTTTCAGAGCTTCCTGAACATAACCTCTTACCTCCTTGTTTTTTAGGCGGTATTCCTCAACGTAAGTATCGTTATTTAATGCAGTAATTGCACCTGCCACACCCAAATTACTGAGCAGCCCATTAAATCCAAAATGCTCACTTTCAAGCTTAGCAATGGTATCGGGCACCCCCATAGCATAACCAATCCTTAATCCGGCCAAACCATAAGCTTTAGAAAAAGTCCTGATGATAAGTACATTGTACCGCTCCTGCAAAAGCTTGATGGTTGCAGGACGGTAAACAGGATCTACCAATTCAATGTAAGCTTCATCAATGGCCACCGTGCAAGAAGGTGTGGCTATCTCTCTACAAAATTTCTCTATTTCTTTCACGGACAAGCATTTACCTGTGGGATTATTTGGATTGCACAAGTAAACCAAACGTGTAGCTTTTGTCACTGCCTTTCTTGTAGCTGACAGATCAATATCCATTTTTCTTGTTACAGGAATTTGCAAGCTCTTATGGGCAAATAACTTATCAGCGAAACGTCCTGTCACATTGAATGTAAGGCCTGGAACAATAATACTATTTTCTCTCTCCCCAAATGCTCTGGAAAGCATGCATAGAATTTCAAAGGACCCATGCCCCAAAATAATTTGATTTTTGTCGATCCTGTACTTCCTGGCAATCGTAGACTTGAGTGAATTGGTATCGTATTGATGAAAAGTGGGATAACGATTTATCCGTTGGACCTGACTCAGAATAACATCCTGAACTTTTTGAGACGGCCCATAAGGATTCTCATTTGAGAAGGAGCGCATTTTTCCACTAGCTTTTGGAGTTCGTTCAACTAGACTACCCTCCAACAAAAAAGAGCCATAAGCAGATGGAATTATAGCGGTGGCTGCCGCCAAAGTACCGCTAAGTTGTAATAATTTTCGTCGATTCAATTTATTGTTTTTCATATGACCAATGTTTTCCTCAAAAATGCTGTAGGATATTGGGTTAATCTGCCGACATCATGATATGGGCGAACTAAATCATGATATAAGTCTCAAATTTCAATATTGAATTCCATGGAAGGATGTTTGGAAAAGGAGGTAGCACCTTCAAACCACAATCAAAAGTCAGTACAGCAAAACATTGTTGTTTAGGGCCCTGGAATAGTAAAGAAACAAGACGTTTTCATCTCCATGACCGGACATTACCAATTGTCAATTTTAGGATTTAAAAAACAACCCAATAATAGTGTATTCTGAAAGTATGGCTGTCAAAAACAAATTTGGCTTTGGAATATCGAAGAAGGACTTTTACAACAAGAAAAGAAATTTATTCCAACAACATTTGCCGAAATTTCACAGCTGTTGTATTTGTATGTTTTTTAAATGCTGCATTAAAAGAGGAAAGGCTATTGAAACCACTTTCAAAAGCAATTGCTGCAATTTTGTAGTGTTCATATTCCCAACTGGAGAGCATTCTTTTGGCTTCCCCAATACGGTATCTGGTTATGTATTGGGAATAATTTTCCTGTTGTACCTGATTGATAACCTGAGACAGTTGCTTAGAGGTAATGCCCATGCGATCGCTCAAAGTGGTTAAGGTCAATTCTGAGTTTAAAAACAATTTTTCTTTTTTCAACAGGGAGTTCAAATCCTCCATGTATCCCTTAGCTTGCTTTTGTTTAAAGATGAATTACTATATTTTTGATTTGAAAATCTAAACAATTCCGGATGTTTAAGTGCCCATGCAGATAAGAAAATTACCATCCCAGAAAATAAATAGGCACTACTCAAATAGGGTACCCAACCAAATAATACAATTAGAGACAGGAAAACCAATAAAGTATTATTTACTGTAAAAAAACAGGAGCCATTTTCTGGTGGAGGAAACCGATTTTCTATTCAGCACTTTCTCTTTAAATGTTAACCCATACAAAGAAAGGATGCTATAAGTCAAAATATGAATTAATAAACCTGCAAAAATAAACCTTGAGATAGGACTTCCATTATTAGGAATGATCCAACAAAAGCTTATGAATAAAATTAAAGGTGCAAAATGCACTAATACGTTTTTTTTCCTAAGAATGGACTCTGGTTCAAGGGAATTTTTCACATAAAACCATAAGGAAGGCCCAAGTGCTAGAAAGCCTCCTAGAAAGATATTTCGAATGATGGGATCTATAAAAAAATAATTATGAAATAGCGACTTTCCTAATCTAAGACTAAAAGCAATAAGGTAAACCGCTAGGAAAAGATTGACCCTTGGGCGTTGTGAATGAGTAAAAATCAAAAAAAGACCAAAAAAAGACCAATGATCACCCCAATACTTCCAGCTAATAATTCAATGTGCTTTATAAGGTCTGTTTCCCCCTTCATATTTTAAAAGAAAAAAATTTAACTGTAATTTTGAAATCAAATTCATAAGAAGATTGTAGTCTTCTTTTTTCCTCCAATACTGAAATTAGCTTTAACTTATCAATTTAAATACTTTACTTCAAAAAATTCCTTATAGCAACGTTGGGATTTTCTGCCAGCAGAATTACGAGTTCCTTAGTGATTCAATCATTCTTTATTGAAATTTTAAGCCTTTTTGTTTCAAAAAAGAGGACCTAGTGCCCCTTACAAATTTCAATAACCACCCGTACAATTGAACTAAATCAATTCTGCAGTTTAGTTGAGATCTATCTTATCTTAAAGTGCCACATTATCTAATCTTTCCAGCTCCTTTGATTAGATCATTAGATGGATTAAAATACAAAGCCCACTTTCACATTAAAAGGTATACTTACTGCCCAAATGTTACCCTCCGTATAATCTGTGGCATAAAGATGCAAAACCTGCCCATTAAGAGACTCATCATTTAAAGCTTTACCATTTGGAAATTTGATTTCTTCCCTTTTGGGGCCAATTCCCAAATATACATCCATCAAAAAGTGGTCATTTAGGTAATATTGAAAACCTATCTTTGGCACAAAGGTATATGCTGTTTCCTGGACTGTAAATTTATTTGTATAAAAGTAAGACTGTTCTTTTTCATCCTCCCAATGATATTCTTCACTGTCAAGAAAGCTTTCCTTCGAATGACCTAACTCAAAGGCTACATACCAACGTTTTTGATTTTGATTAAAGTAATATTTATGCTCATAGGCGAGACGGTATCCCCTTAATTCTTGCTTTCTATTAAAATTAATGGCTAAAGGAATGGAAAATGCCAATTGAGAAGAATGATTTTTTTTATACAGTCTTTCGTAGCTTAATCCCACGGCAGGGTTAAACAACCCAATCATCTTAAGCGGTGTAACTTTTAAAATATTTTTTCTTTTAAACTGATCTTCTGTCAAAGGTGGATTTGTCGAATAACCCAACACATTACTCCCCATGTCCACATACAAGGTGGAAGGGTAGGAAAAACGCTTATCATTAGTAAAGTCAACCAACATCCCAACCAAACCAACGTAACCGAAAGCAAGATTACCCCAGAAGAAAGGGGAAACAGTCCTGGTCACCTGGAGGTTTTTACTGTTTTCCCCATCCACAACGGTGAAGTTTAAGGGAAGAGGACTCCTTCGCGCATAAATAATGGTCCTAT
>NZ_SMMB01001053.1 GCF_009711365.1 Xanthovirga aplysinae
AAACCTTAGCTCTATCAATATTTTCTCTTATTCTCCTCCTTTCTTGTAATACCAAGCAAAAAGAAGTTGAAAAAGAAATAATTGTAAAGGGGGTAACTTTTATCCCTCAAAATATTGATTCCAAAGCATCATTAAGAGGGTTGTTTGCCGTCAATAATGATGTGGTTTGGGCATCAGGATCAGAAGGCACAGTAATTAAAACCATTAATGGAGGAAAACAATGGGAAATAATTAAGGTAAATGGAGCGGATACACTTGATTTTAGAGACATCCATGCCTTTGACCAAAATACGGCCTACATTCTTTCTGCTGGACAACCAGCAAGGTTATACAAAACCACTGATGGAGGAAAAAATTGGCAACTTCAATATGAAAATCTAAATCCCCAGGTCTTTTTTGACGGATTTGATTTTTGGGATCAAAAGCATGGAATTGCCATGAGTGATCCTGTTGCCGGCAAATTACTTTTGATTAAAACAAAGGATGGTGACCATTGGGAGGAAATAAGTACTTCCACCCTACCACCATCCTTAGAAGGAGAAGGAGGTTTTGCTGCCAGTGGTACAAACATTACCGTCCAAAAAAATAAATTCGCCTGGATAGCCACAGGAGGACCGGAAGCAAGAATCTTTTTCACCCAGGACCAGGGGAATAGTTGGGAGGTCACCTCAACTCCCATCCATTCCCCTATGAAATATGCGGGAATATATTCTATTGCCTTTAAGAACCCTAAATTAGGAATTGCCGTGGGAGGAAGTTTTGCCTATCCGGATTCAGCTTTAAATAATGCCGGAATCACCTATGATGGAGGAAAATCCTGGGAATTAATTAAAAATGGTCCTAGGGGCTTTCGTTCCTGTATTGCCTTCTTACCTTTTTCAAAAAACTCTTGGTTTACGGTGAGCCGAGCAGGAGGAGAATACTCTAATGATGACGGCAATACCTGGACACCTTATAATAGAAAAGAAACCTATTATGCTTTCAGTATAGCAACAGATTCCAATTACGGCTGGGCATCTGGAAAAGGAGGGAAATTGTCTAAAGTGGTTTTTGAATTAACAGAATAAAACTTTTTGTTTTATAGGGAGGCTGGTTTTTTCTGAAATAATGGAAATTCAGATCTCCCAACATTTCGGTCAACCGGTATCCTCAATGAGTGGATGTAAAATCATTAAACAAGCAATTAAAACATTAAATAAGAAGGAATAAGAACTATTAATATGGAACACTTTTTAAATCCAAAAACTTAATAACACATTAACTCTAATTTATCTTACCAATTTTTCAATATCAAATTTCATCAACAATATTACATAAGGAAACTATTATCTAAAATTAGCCCTCTAAGACACATATTTCCTATTACAAGTCTAAAGAAGGCAACTTCAGTTCACAGGGAAATCCTAAAAAAGTATGGAACTCCCTACCCGAAAAAATTGAAATGATAAAAATATCGTACACCCCCTTCCTTTTGGGCTTCCCTTTAAGGCTTAACAATTCGTTAATAATACTTCACTTAACTTCACTATTTCTTAACATTAAATTTTTATTCATGTAATCCTGCGGTAGTTTCTTTGCAGTATGAAAAATATCAGTGCTATGAAGAAATTATACATTTCAACATTATTGTTTTTTATTATTGGGAGTGCTATTGCCGGAAGTGGCAAAATCTCTGGAATTGTCTACGAAGAAATCAATGGCAAAAGAGAACCTCTTCCATTTGTTAATATTATCGCGGTGGGCACCCAAACAGGAGTTACAACCGACTTTGACGGCAATTATTCACTGAATTTAGATGAAGGATCATACGAATTAGAATTTAGTTTCATTGGCTACCAGGCCCAGAAACGAAGTATTACAATCAACTCTGGGGACAATATCACCTTAGAGGTTAAACTGGAAGCAGACACAAAAGTACTAGAGGATGTAGTAATTACAGGGAAGGCAGATCGTCAGTCTGAAACAGTTCTTTTATTGGAACAAAAAAAGGCAGCTGTAATTACTCAAAACATTGGTGCCAATGAACTCTCCCGAAAAGGAGTCTCAGACGTAGCCACAGGATTAACCAAAGTGAGTGGTATATCCATGGTGGGTTCACGCCAGTTGTTTGTTCGTGGTCTGGGAGACCGGTATAATAATGCCCAATTAAACGGCCTACCCATTGCATCTCCAGATCCAGATTTAAGAATTATTCCTTTGGATATCTTTCCTACACAGATTGTCAAAAACATTGGAATCAACAAAGCATTCAATTCCCAAATGTATGCAGACTTCTCAGGAGGTACATTTAATATAGAGACTAAAGATTACCCGGAAGAAGCTTTTTTAGTTGCCAGTGCTGGAACCAGCATTAATACCAACACCACTTTTCGTCCATTCAAGCAGATGAATGATACACAATTAAAGTTACCTTCAGAAATTTCAAGTACTGATTTATTCAAACCAACCTCAGGTTCAGAACTTCCTTTTTCCACAGATTTTTCCTACAACACCAAAAACGCTCCAATTAACAGTAATTTCTCTCTAAGTGCGGGTAACACCCTTACCCTCTTCGGACAAGAAATTGGATTCTTAGTGGCAGGGAAACTAAGCAATAATTTTCAATACAGAAATGGAACCTACAAAAATTTACGAAGTGACGGTTCTCCAATAGTTTCCTATGATTTTGAAAATTTTGGCGAAGAAACCAAGGCTTCTGGATTAGCAAATTTGTATTATGAAATTAATCCTAATCATTCCATTCAATTTAATTCTATTTACCTAAGAAAAACCACCGATAATTTATTAGAAAATACGGGATTTACTCAGGATGATAGAGTATTTACCAGAAGGTCCACCTACAGAATCCATCAACTCCTCAATAGCCAACTAAGTGGCAAACATGACGAATTATTTGGTAATGCAGCTTTAAATCTATCTTGGGGAGGTTCATTTGCAATAGCAAAAAGTGATGAGCCAGACAGAAGACAATTGGTTTATAAGAAAGATCAAATGGATAATGGTGAAGAAGGATTTTATTTCTTGAATAGAGATGAAGCCTTTAACCATAGATTTTTCAGCAAATTAAGGGAAGAAGAACTAAACGGAAGAGTGGAAGTAAACTATGATTTAAGAAAGCTTGAAAATAAATTTCCACTGAAGGCAACTTTAGGTTTCCAGACCAGAAAAAAGGACAGAAACTTTAGTGCCCGAAAGTTCAACTACGATTTAGGTCCAATAGGAAAAGATCGTGTATCCTTTGAAGAACTGGAGAACACCTATTTAAATGCAAATGATTTTTCTGACGGCATCATTACCAAAGAAGATAATGCTGAGGTTAGCATTGACCTGATTGAAGACCGTATTCTTTATCCCTATTTTGCCTACCTAGATGTTTATGCTACTTATGGTGCTATCGAAATAGATGTAGTACCTGAGAAACTAAACCTAAGCATGGCTTTACGATCAGAGTATGCGAATCAAAGGATCTATTATAAAGAAAAGAGTGCTACCAGAGACGATTATTTCCAAAAAAGCCAACTTAAAGGAACAGACTTTTTCCCGGCTTTAAATCTTAAATATAGTCTTAATGAAAAATCAAACTTAAGATTTTCATCTAGCAAAACCATCTCAAGACCAGAGTTTAAAGAATTAGCACCTTTTTTCTATAATCCGTCTTTCGGTTCCTTTGAAACTATTGGAAACCCAAATTTGAAAAATGGTTATAATTACAATTTTGATTTAAAATATGAAATTTTCCCCCAAGATCAGGAGCTTTTAGCAATTTCGATCTTTGGAAAATATCTGAAAGACCCAATAGAAAGAGTATTAGTTGCTACCAGTGTTACCCAAGTATCCTATGCTAATTCTGAGATGGCTCATGTAGGAGGGGTAGAAATGGAACTCAATAAAAGATTGGGATCATTTATTGGAGAGGAAAATGCACTTGCTAACTTGTTTATTAGCATGAATGCTTCCCTACTTTATTCCAAGGTGAAACTTTCTGATACCAACAATGATGACAACGCTCAAGGAGGCTCTAACACTTCAGTAATCAACACTAATAAAGAAAGAGCCCTACAAGGAGCTGCCCCTTATTTATTCAATTTTGACTTAAGCTATCCTTTAAGGATCAGAAATTCGGAAACTACTATTTCTACAACCTACAATGTCTTTGGTAAAAGAGTATTTACAGCAGGAGGAAACGGTGCCGGAGACATTTTCGAATTGCCTGTTAATACCCTGAACTTACTTTTATCGACCAATTTCAATGAAAAAATTAAGGTTGGCCTCTCGTTTAAGAATTTACTAAACCCTGATATTATCCAGGAACAAGAAATTCTAGGAAAAGAGAATGTAATTACAAATTCATATAAAAAAGGTAGAGAAATAGGACTATCTTTTTCATATAATTTATAATTAAAGATACCATTAATTAATCTTTAAATAACACAAACTTAATAAATTATAAAATTAAAATAAATTTTTGGAAATTATATTTGTGTAAACAATTAGAAAGTCAAAAACTTATTTAGACATGAAAATTAAAAACTTTTTACTACAGCCTAAAACACTCTTGGTAACTGCCTTAGCATTCACTACAGTCTTTACTTCTTGCGAGGAGAATGACCCTGTCCCAGTAGCTCCAGACCAAGAAGATGACAACGAGGTTCCTCCTACAGGGGTAACTGAAATTAGAGGCGACATCACCGAGAACATGACCTTAAGCGCAGACACTGATTATGTTTTAATTGGAGGTGTTCATGTAAAAGAAGGAACAACTTTAACCATAGAAGCAGGCGTAGAAGTTATTGCCAATACCACCGACGGAGTAGCTTACCTTTTAGTAGAACAAGGAGCTAAAATTATGGCTGAGGGAACCGCCCAAGCTCCGATTGTTTTTACTCCTGATACTGACAATCCTAAAAGAGGAGATTGGGGTGGTATCATCATAAACGGTAAAGCTAAAATTAACAAAGGAGAAACTGCATCAGCTGAAGTAGGTGATACTCCATATGGCGGTAACGATGACACAGATAACTCCGGTGTTCTAAAATATATAAGATTAGAATATACTGGAAACGTCATTAATAGCGAAAAAGAACACAATGGATTCACCTTCAATGGTGTTGGATCAGAAACTACCGTAGAATACCTTCAAGTATACAAAGGAAAAGACGATGGGTTTGAATTCTTTGGTGGAAGTGTGAACGCCAGATATTTGGTATCCACCGGTTCAAAAGACGATTCATTTGACTGGACCTACGGATGGAGAGGAAAAGGACAATTCTGGATTGCTGAGCAGGCTGAAGATGATGGCGATAGAGGTATTGAAGGAGATAACAACGGAAGCCAAAATGAAGCAAACCCATTTTCTGAGCCAACCTTAGCAAACATCACATTAATAGGAAAAAATATTACTGACAGTCAAGGGATGAAGCTTAGAGAAGGTACAAGAGCTCATATTTATAACACTATTGTAACTGGTTTTGAAAAACGAGGAATTCAAGTAGAGCATGATCAAACTTTAACCAATGTAGAAACTGATGGTTTGTTCACTATCTCAAACACTTATGTATACCACAATGATGTAGATAAAGCGTTGGTTTTCTCTCAGACCATGGACGAAGATGCTGAAGGAAATAAAACACCTGCTGATGATAATTTCGTAGTTCCTTCTGAAGATACCTTTACCGTAGAAAGCCTTAATAACCATTTCAATTTAGGCGATGCAAGCTTAACTGGCTTGGTGGGAACTGAAGAAAGTGCAGTTGACCCATCTACCCTTGATGATTGGTTTGTTTCTGCCCCCTATGCTGGCGCCCTGGAAAGTGATAACAATTGGACTGAAGGTTGGACTAAGGCTCTATAGCCCTTCAACTAACAAGAGGCAAATAAAAAAGTCCGGCCAAATGTGTCGGACTTTTTTATTTCTTTTAAGGGCAATACCAATAAGACTTTTTACTCCAACTTATCCATTTCAACAGAATAAGCAATTTCATAGGCCAAGTAAACATTCATCACATCTCCTAATTCCTTCTGCCCCAAGGAATTTTTAACGTGGACAGTATAAGCAAATGAATTCCTACGATGCAGTTGACTCATTTGGCTTTCCTGAACAACTGCTACCAGTACATCATCCCTATATATTTCTGCTAATTGGGATGTAGCATTATAAAGCACCCCATAGTTTTGGTTTTCCAATTTGCCCAGCAACAATCCAAAGCTTCGACCTGAGCTTTCCTGATATTCTTTAATACAGGCCCTAAAAGCAATTAATGAGGAAGAATCCATAAAATGTTCCACAAAAGTAAAACCACCTATTGTTCCAGAAGAAGACTTAAAAGTAACCGCAGTTTGTTGAGGGTTTACTTCCAAAAAGTCTAATTCGGAGCTGGAATTAGAGGAAACTAAAACATTATACTGATCAGATTGTAACTGATTATCCATACGGAAAAATCTAAAATATTTATCCTTTTTAAATTCTTTATCCACCTGCAACCCTGACTCCTTCAACCGCTCAGGAGTTAATTCAATACTTTTTGCATTGGAAGACTCCGCAGCCTTAATCAGGTAACTATTATCGCTTTTAAACCAACCGTTCTTATGGCGCTCTTCTAATTGATATAAATCTGTGGCTTGTAGAAATTCCTTATATTTCTCATTTACTGGACGTTTAATCAATCGCTTTCCAAATTTCACCTCCTCCACGCTAAAAATAGCCTTCACTGCATCTGAAAACATTTGGTGAAAATCTTCTTTTCCAATTATGAAAGGGCCATAAATCCCCTTCCCTGGTATTGGCCTAAATGGTATTACAGTTTTCTTCTTAAAAACTCGGCGACCATCTCGATCCTCTCCATAAAATTTCAGCGTTAAAAGGTAGTCCTGTACCTCCACCCCTTTTTTATATAAAATGGAAGGTAAACTTATGGCTCCCGAAATATTAAAATAAAGATCGGCAGGAGGATAATTAAGTTTTACAGCTTCAACACGCTTAGAAAATACATCATGCGGAACAATTTCATCCCCTTTATGAAATTCAATTTCTTCCAAATCAAAAAATTCCTTCATTAAGGTTTCCATTTCCAGCATAACTTCCCTTCTTAAATCTTTCTCAAA
>NZ_SMMB01000887.1 GCF_009711365.1 Xanthovirga aplysinae
TATTGCTTTTATTGTCCATAATTTCCAACTAAAAGCTCAAAAAACGTCTCGCTCAGCTTCTCAATACCGCATTTACAATTACTGACAAAAATCTAAATAAAAAAGTCTCACCCCAAATTTCAGGATGAGACTGTTTATTTATTAGAAAGTAGTTACTTTTTAGTGAGCAAGAGCAGGTTCTTCCGGTTCATAGGCATCAATAGCCACACAGCTACAGAAAAGATTTCTATCTCCATAGGCACTATCCACTCTACTCACCGATGGCCAAAACTTATTCTGCTTCACATAAGCTAATGGATAAACTGCCTTTTCTCTGCTATATGGGTAATTCCAATTATCCGAAAGTGCTGTTGTTGCTGTATGTGGAGCATTTTTCAATACATTGCTTTCCTTATCAGCGATTCCTTCCTCTATTTCCCGAATTTCATTTCGGATAGCAATCATGGCTTCACAAAAACGATCCAACTCTTCGGTAGCTTCACTTTCCGTAGGTTCAATCATCAAGGTACCTGCCACTGGGAAGGAAACTGTTGGTGCGTGGAAACCATAGTCCATTAGTCGTTTAGCAATATCTTCCACTTCTACACCTACCGCTTTAAACTGCCGGCAATCAACAATCAACTCATGTGCATTTCTTCCCTGAGAACCTTTGTAAAGCACAGGATAATGGTCTTTCAACAAAGTTTGAATATAGTTGGCATTTAAAATAGCCAACTGTGTAGCTCTTTTTAAACCATCAGCCCCCATCATGGCAATATAAGCATAAGAGATAGTCAAAATATCCGCACTACCCCAAGGTGCTGCAGAAATGGCGGTAATTCCATTTTCTCCTCCCGTTGCTATTACTGGATTGGAAGGAAGGAAAGGCTTCAGTTCTTCCGTCACACAAATAGGCCCAACACCAGGCCCTCCACCTCCATGAGGAATACAGAAGGTTTTGTGTAGATTTAAGTGACAAACATCAGCTCCAATGGTTGCTGGACTGGTCAATCCAACCTGAGCATTCATATTGGCTCCATCCATATATACACGCCCCCCATTATCATGGACGATCTGACAGATTTCTTTGATACTCTCCTCAAATACCCCGTGAGTAGAAGGATAGGTAACTATCAATGTGGAAAGATCTTCCTTATGCGATTCTGCTTTTTCTTTCAAATCAGCAACATCAATGTTACCATTCTCATCACATTTAACAATTACTACCTTCATTCCAGCCATAACCGCACTTGCAGGATTAGTGCCATGAGCAGAAGAAGGAATCAATACCACATTTCTGTTAACTTCCCCTCGGCTGTGATGAAGTGCCCGAATGACCAATAAGCCGGCTAACTCTCCCTGGGCTCCTGAATTAGGCTGTAAAGAGGTTGCGGCAAAGCCTGTGATCTCAGATAGCCACTTTTCTAGGTCTGTAAATAGTTCCCTGTATCCTTCTGCTTGATTCGCTGGGACAAAAGGGTGCATATTACAGAATTCAGGCCAGGTGATAGGGATCATTTCGGCAGTAGCATTCAACTTCATTGTACATGATCCCAATGAAATCATGGAATGAACCAGAGAAAGATCTTTATTTTCCAACTGTTTGATATAACGAAGCATTTCTGACTCCGAATGGTGGGTATTAAACACTGGATGGGTTAGATAATCGGACTTTCTAACCAATGCCTGAGGCCAATCAATAGCTAAATTTTCGGCCTCCTTCTGTGGATCAAAGTCCCCCAAATCCTGATCAATGGCTTCAGCAAAAATTCCCAGGACATCTTGAATATCTTCTATAGTAGTGGTTTCGTCTATTGCAATTCCAATAAATTGATTGTCAAAATAGCGGAAATTGATCTCCTGAGCCAAGGCCAGTTTCTCAATTTTTTCACTGACAATTTCAGAAGGCATTTCCACCTTAAGTGTATCAAAATAGTTTTCATTAACCTGCTTGTATCCCAGTACTTTCAATCCCTTGTCGAGCAAGCGCGCATGCCCGAGTGTATTTTCAGCAATTCTACGAATTCCATTTGGTCCATGATAGACTGAGTACATCCCAGCCATCACCGCCAATAAAACCTGTGCCGTACAAATATTTGAAGTAGCCTTTTCTCTTTTAATATGTTGCTCACGGGTTTGGAGAGCCATTCGATATGCAGTATTTCCCTCTTTATCTTTAGAAACCCCAATTATTCTGCCAGGAATTTGACGTCTGTATTGCTCTTTCGTGGCAAAATATCCGGCATGAGGGCCTCCATATCCCATAGGAACGCCAAAACGTTGAGTGGTTCCCACTACAATATCAGCTCCAAATTCTCCCGGAGGCGTCAATAAAGCTAAACTTAGAAGATCCGCAATAAATGTTACTTTTAAATCATTTTGGTGAGCAGCTTCTACCAAAGTCTGGTAGTCTTTTACTTCTCCATTCCCATCAGGGTATTGCACCATGATCCCATACAAATCGGAGTCACTAAGATCCACCGAATTGAGGTCTCCTGAAACTAGCTCAATACCAATAGGAAGAGCACGAGTTTGGAGAATATCAAGTGTTTGTGGAAATACATTTTGATCTACAAAAAACTTATGAGCTTTCTTCTTAGCTCCCTTTCTAAGGGCAGCTGACATGCTCATGGCTTCAGCGGCAGCCGTTCCTTCATCAAGTAGGGAAGCATTAGCAAGTTCCATCCCAGTCAGGTCCATGACAGTGGTCTGAAAGTTAATCAAAGCTTCCAAACGCCCCTGTGCAATTTCTGCTTGATAAGGCGTATAAGCGGTATACCATCCCGGGTTTTCCAAAATATTTCTTTGAATCACTCCAGGAGTAATGGTATTATAATACCCCATTCCAATGAAACTCCGAAAAACCTTATTCTTTTGAGCAGTCTTTTTTATATCTTTTAAAAAGTCAAACTCAGACTTTGCTGTTGGCAAGTCCAATTCTTTTTGCAACCGAATAGTCGCAGGAATGGTTTGTTCAATCAATTCCTCTAAAGAATTTGCTCCTACTTTTTCAAGCATCTGGCTAACCTGACGTTGGTCAGGGCCATTATGCCGGGACTCAAATCGCTCGTTATTTCTTAAACTAATTTTCATAGTAGCTCAAAAAAATAATACTTTAACAGTGAAATAAAACGCCTCCTATGCTGGCAGTGCAAAGGTAAAAGATATTTGGAATCTGAGAGGCTTTAATTAAAAAATATTTAACTGAGTTTTAAAAGTTCAAACCTTCAATCTATTGATTTACTGCACCTAATGACACAACCCTCTTCAATTGGGCACCTTCCTTAAAATATAACGAAGAAAAAAGAAGGAGTAAAAAAACCAAGAGTAGAACTCACTTTCAATTCTTTTCCTTACTAAAGCATTTATCAAAAAAAAATATGACTTTTGTATTTAAATTAAATAGTTTTAATCCTAATTATACTTTTAAGAAACAACAATTATCTCAATTTTATTATCGATGAAAAGAGCTTTATTGCTATTGGCAGGTGCTTTTGTTGCCCATGTCAACTTTGCGCAAGACCTAAAATTGGCCCAAAAATACGCCAACACCATTACAATTGACGATCTGCATAAACATGAATCTGTTTTAGCTTCGGATATTTTAGAGGGCCGTGATACCGGAAAAAGAGGTCAAAAAATGGCTGCAGCCTATATTTCAGGCCAATTTCAGCAAGATCATTTAACGGGTCCGGTAGATGGAAAATATTTCCAGGAATTTGAACTTGATGAAAAAAAAATTGATGAAGCATTCCTTGTCCTGAATGGTAAAAAGTTATCAAATTTTACTGATATTTTAGTATGGGGAAAAACCACCCAAAGTGAAAAAGAACTTGAAGTAGTTTTCTTGGGCAAAGGAACAGAAAAGGATTTTGAAGGAATGGAGGTTGAAGGAAAAGGAGTTGTAGTTTTCGCTAAATCGCCACGTTCAGGTTCTGCAGCCAAAAAAGCCCGAGAAATGGGTGCCAAAGCAATTTTTGTAGCTTTTGAAGGTAGTAAGGAAGAATTCACTAAAGTAAAGGATCGTTGGAGCAAATATTTGTCTGGCTCGAGTTTAAGCATCCCTTCCTCAGAGCCTAAAGATAAGTCCATTCGGTTTTTTATTTCTTCCGAACAGGCGGCCGAAATGTTTCGTACCAAGGCAAATAAACTCAGGGCAGCAGCCGAAAAAAATGAAAAGGATGAGAAAAAAAATACCCTTAAGAAATTCAAACCAGGCAAAGTAGATTATTCTTTGGAATTTAAGACTAGAAAGGTGTCTACTGAAAATGTATTGGGCTATATCGAAGGAAGTGATAAAAAAGATGAAGTAATTGTCATCACTGCTCACTATGACCATGTGGGTATACACGATGGCAAAGTCTACAATGGTGCTGATGATGATGCTTCGGGAACTTCTGTGGTCATGGAAATTGCTCAAGCTTTTGCTCAGGCTAAAGCTGATGGTCATGGACCACGCCGAAGTATGCTTTTTATGACGGTTACCGGTGAGGAAAAAGGATTGTTAGGATCGGATAATTATACTCAAAACCCAATTTTCCCATTGGAAAACACGGTTTGTAACTTAAATATTGATATGGTGGGGAGAGTAGATGACGCACATAAGGATAATGAAAACTATATTTATCTGATAGGCTCAGACAAACTTTCTACAGAACTACACAATATTAGTGAAAAGGTGAATAAAGAAACCGTAAATCTGAATTTGGATTATACCTACAACGATGAGAACGATCCTAACCGATATTACTACCGATCAGATCATTACAACTTTGTTAAAAACAATGTGCCGATAATTTTTTATTTTAATGGCACCCATGCCGATTACCACAAAGACACTGACACCATTGATAAAATCAAATTCCCTCAAATGCAAAAAAGAGCTCAATTGGTATTTTACACTGCCTGGGAAGTTGCCAATCGAGAAGAAAGAATAAAGGTAGACAAAGCCAGTGCCGACAATGGAAAATAAGAACTAAGTTATAAAAAACAAAAAGGCAAAGAAGAGGTATTTCTTCTTTGCCTTTTTAATTAATGGGGAAAAAGAAAAATTACTGTCTAATTCCTTACTCTTCCCAATTCATTCAAAAGATATTTAGTAAAGTCTTTACCATCCACTTCTGCATCTT
>NZ_SMMB01000528.1 GCF_009711365.1 Xanthovirga aplysinae
CCCTCATCCTTTAATAAGGAATATCCGATTGGTGGGGGTCGGTTTTTGGGTAACCCAATTTTTTCTCTAGTTTACGTTCAATTTCCGGCGTAATGATATGTTCGATGGTTTCTGCATCATCATGAACATGATCCGGAGCAATATTCATTTTCTCGGTAAGATACAGTTCCCAAAGGCGATGCAGTTTTACTACTCTTTGTCCCTTACTTTTTCCGGCAAGGGTTAATTGCCACTTATCTTTTTTTCTTTCCAAAAAGCCTTGTTGAAGGAGTCGTTGAAGTCCTCTTTTTATTTTTCGAAAGCTGTAGGGCCTTTTCTCCTGAATGCTTTTCAAAGATCGCTCTTTTAGGTAATCCTGATCTTTTTCTCCCATTTTGTAGAAAAGTTTAAGGAGGTTTTCTTCTAATATCTGGTTTTGGTTTTTCCGCTGTAACAAATAGCGGGACATAATCCCTTTACGAGGAGCCAGGAAAAATGAACCAATAGCCAGAATGGAAAGCACCATAACAATCCATGGGCCTGTGGGCATGGCTGGAGCAATATAGGAGATGTAGGCTCCGCATATGCCGGAAAAAGCTCCGATGAAGGCGGCCAGAATGACCATGACCCGTAGTTTATCTGTCCAAAATCGTGCAGCTGCAGCAGGAGTAATGAGCATGGCGGCCATTAATACAACTCCCACAGCCTGTATACCTATCACCACGGCTAAAACCGTTAAGGTAGTTAATAAAAGCTCTAGGCCCCGGACAGGAAAACCTATGGCCTTTGCGAAGTTTTCATCAAAAGCGATTAAGGTGAATTCCTTAAAAAACAGAATAACCGAGGCAATAAGGATGACGCTGATGCTGCTAAAAACTATGAGATCGCTGCCTACCAAAGAGGCTGCTTTTCCGAAAAGAAATTGATCCAGTCCTGATTGGGCAGCATTTCCTGAATGCTGGATGGCGGTAAGTAATAAAATTCCTACACCAAAAAAGACAGAAAGGATGAGTCCGGTCGCAGTATCTTCTTTTATTTTCGAACGAGCCACAATATTGTCGATAAAGACTAAAGAAAGCCAACCAGTAGCAAAAGCTCCTAACACCAGATAAAATGGATTCTTGGTGCCTGAAAGTATAAATGCAAGGCAAACTCCAGGTAAAACTGAATGTGCCACTGCATCTCCAGAAAGAGCTTTTTTCTTAAGAAAAGTAAAGCTGCCTACAATGGCTGCGCTGGCAGCCAACAATACAGATCCTGCTACTACGTACCGTATATTAGGGTCAGAAAAACTAAAAAATTCAATCAGGCTATCCATGGGCTATTCATTATCTTTCTCTCGACTGGGAAACTCCTCTTTTTGTAAAAGTTCGCCCACTTCTGCCAATAAAGTAAGTTTACCTCCATAGGTTTGTTGTAATAGTTCAGGTTTAAAGGTTTCCTCAATTGGACCTGAGGCTATTAACCGCATATTAAGTAACACAACCCAATCAAAATAGGATTGTGCGGTTTGCAAGTCATGATGGACCACTACCACTGTTTTTCCCTTGTCAGACATTTCCCTCAGTAAAGCTATGATGGCTTTTTCAGTAGCGGCGTCCACACCAGCAAAGGGCTCGTCCATAAAGTAAAGCTCTGCTTCCTGGGCTAAAGCCCTTGCTAGGAATACCCTTTGTTGCTGGCCTCCGGATAGCTGGGAAATTTGCCGATGAGCAAAACCTTCCATTCCTACTTTTCTCAGAGAATTCATAGCCACTTCTTTATCCGCTTTTCGTGGGCGTTTAAAAAGGCCTAACTTACCAAAGCGACCCATTAACACAACATCTAAAGCGGAGGCAGGAAAATCCCAATCAACGGATTCTCTTTGGGGTACATAACTCACTTTTTTTCTGACTTTTTCTAATGGTTGGTTAAAAAGTTTGACGGCTCCGCTGCTTAAGGGTACAAGGCCCATTATTGATTTAATAAGGGTTGATTTTCCTGCTCCATTAGGGCCGATTACTCCAATCAAGGCACCCTTGGGCAAGTGCAAATCTATTCCCCAAAGAACAGGTTTTTTATTGTAAGTTACTGTTACGTCATGTACCTCAATAATGTCATTATCAGCCTTTTTTGTCATTTTATTCAAGGATTAGTTGAACTTATCTTTTT
>NZ_SMMB01000356.1 GCF_009711365.1 Xanthovirga aplysinae
CCTTAAATTATAAAATAATATTTACCTTAAAAGGACAACATCCTCTAACAATTCTATTCAAAGACAGTAAAAAGACAAAAATGAACTCAAATAAAAAAACCGCAAGGATTGCAGGATTCCTGTTTCTAATTCTTATAATCAGTGGGGTATTCGCTGAATATTTTATTCGACAGAAAATTATTGTGTCCGGCAATCCGGGGGCTACCGTCCAAAATATAATAAACTCTGAATGGTTGTTTCGCCTGGGCATAGTAAGTGATTTATTCATGTCGGCTGCTTTCTTTTTCTTCTCCCTGGTTTTATACCATTTATTCAAAACGGTTAGTAAATATTATGCTTCAGCAATGGTGCTGTGCGTTACCATTTCCTGCTCTATCCTTTGCATAAATATGTTAAATCAAATTGCCCCCCTAGTAATACTAAGTGGAGCTGATTATTTAAGTAACTTCCAAACAGAACAATTGCATGGATTGGTGACTTTTTTCCTCAAAATGCACACAAATGGGTATTACATTGCCCAGTTATTTTTTGGTTTGTATCTGTTTCCCCTGGGATTATTGGTTTATAAATCAGGATTCTTACCTAAAATTATTGGGGTCTTTCTAATGATGGGCTGTTTTGGTGACTTGATAGATTTATTCAGGTTTTTCCTATTTCCTGATTTCGAGTCTGTAATTCTTAACAATATTACTTTGCCAGCAGATATTGGAGAATTTTCCTTTTGTCTGTGGCTGCTAATAAAGGGAGTTAAGGAGGTAAAACCGATCTCAAAGGAAGTAGCAGGTGTTTAGAAAAGAATAAAATGTACGACATGCTAACCAGGCTAAAAACGCCACCCAATTCTGGTACAGGTCAAGACTAAAGAGAACCTTAGCCATTCTATTTTCAATGTTTAAGAACAAAAAATATGGATAAATCAGAAAAGTTTTGGGACAACAGGTCAGAGGATTTCGATAAGCGTTCCCAGAAAAATGAAGTAATCAGCAACGGAACTTTGGAAAAAGCCCAGAATTATCTCAATAAAGATGATATTGTATTAGATTTTGGCTGTGCTACTGGAAGCCTATCATATCAAATTGCTCTTATGGTAAGGGAAGTTCATGGAATAGATATTTCATCTAAAATGATCGATTTTGCCCAAAAAAAAGTGAGGAACAAAAATATTAAAAATTTAAACTTCCAACACTCCACCATCTTTGATAAAAAGTATCATAAGGAATCATTTGATGTGATTT
>NZ_SMMB01001041.1 GCF_009711365.1 Xanthovirga aplysinae
CTACTAAATCTATAGATTTTGTAAATTTTTATTAAAAAAGCTTGGAGGTTAAATTTTTATGCTCTTACTTTGTCCAAGCTACTTTAAAATTAAGTGGTTGATTTATAAAGAAGAGTTGAGAGACAGGCTCGTTGACACTCTAGCAACCTGGCGTATTTTACTAAGGTGCTAATTCCTGATTCCAGAAGGCTTGCCAGGGGGCAAGCAAGGGAGAATATAAAGATATTATCACGATGAAATTCGCACCCTTACATTTTTCATTTTCAACTGCAAGTCTAGAGCTGCATTCCTTCTATAATGCCAAACACTTTTTTATGTGCTGTTGGTCTAATCGATGTTGTTGAGGTAAATCAACCTTTTTCTTTTACTCATTTCTTATTTACAGATTTTATTTTGGGTTCATTGAATCCAGGTGAAATTGGTAGATATTAAATCTCTCATTGGAGGAATATTTTAATTCAACTTTTAAAAATAACTCAATAAAGATATGGCAATATTCATTACAGATGAATGCATTAATTGTGGGGCATGTGAACCTGAATGCCCTAATACGGCAATTTATGAAGGAGGAATAGAATGGTCCTGGGCGGGAGGAACTGACTTAACTGAAGTGGAGCTAGAGGATGGTTCGATTATAGAAGGAAATGAAGCTCAGGAGCCAGTGTCCGAGGAGTTTTATTACATCGTGTCGGGAAAATGTACAGAATGTATAGGCTTTCATGAGGAGCCTCAGTGTGCTGCTGTTTGTCCTGTAGATTGTTGTGTGGATGATCCTGACTATCAGGAAACTGAAGAGGAATTGTTAGCCAAAAAGGAATGGCTTCATGCTTCTTGATGTTTTTAATGATTTACCAAAATTTTTATAGGCCCTTAAAGGGCAAGCGGATGTTCAAAAAAGATATTTAAATAACCATCGGATGACAGCGGTATCAATTAAATCAAAATCTATTTCCAAAGTAGCCCAAAAGGACATTGTTGAGCTAAGGGAAAAAATTTCAGCCTTCAAGAAAGGGCAGATTCCAGAAGAACGTTTCAAGGCGTATCGTCTGGCAAGGGGAGTTTATGGACAGCGCCAGTTGGGAGTTCAAATGGTTCGCATCAAGATTCCTTATGGAAAATTGACCGCTGATCAGTTGGTTAGAATAGCGGATCTTTCCCAGGAATATACCAACGGGAATTTACACGCGACTACCCGTCAAAATATTCAGTTGCATTATATAAAGCTGGATGATTCTCCTGAGTTATGGGGGAAATTGGAGGAGGTAGGTATTACCACTCGGGAATCTTGTGGTAATACGGTAAGAAATATTACTGCATCTGCCCTGGCTGGAATTGATCCTGATGAACCATTTGATGTGGCGCCATATGCAGAGGCTGTATTTCAATATTTTTTGAGAAATCCCGTCTGTCAGGAAATGGGAAGAAAAATAAAAATGGCTTTTTCTTCGAGTGAAAAGGATTCCGCTTTTACCTATTTCCATGATTTCGGATTCATTCCGAAAATTCGACAAAAAGATGGTAAAGAAGAAAGAGGTTTCAAAGTTGTAGTGGGCGGTGGATTGGGAGCTCAATCCTTTATTGCACCAACAGCATATGAGTTTTTGCCTGAGGAAGAGATAATTCCATTTATTGAAGCAGGGCTTCGAGTATTTGATCGCTATGGAGAGAGAGAACGTCGGTATAAAGCTCGTTTAAAATATTTGATTGAGGAAAAGAAGGGAATCGGATTGGAGAAATTCCTCGAATTAGTTAATGAGGAGCGAAAGGCCCTGTCGCATCAAACCTATACGGTAAAATTGGTGGAGGAGCAAATTCCTAATTTGCCTGAAATTACTGAATTACCAGAGGTAAAAATTGCAGATGAAAAGAAATACCAGCATTGGTTGCAAACTAATGTGTTTGAACAAAAGCAAAAGGGCTATTATGCCATACGTTTAAAGCTCTTATTGGGAAATCTAAGTGCGGAAAAAGCCCGTGAATTAGCAGATATTGTTCGAAGTTATGTGGCTAATGATATCCGTATGACCGTCACTCAGGGCATTATATTGAAGTATGTGCGTAAAGAGCTGCTCCCATATTTATTTTATCGCCTGAACCATTTGGAATTTGCGGAGCCTGGCGCAGACTCTATTGCGGACATTACGGCTTGCCCTGGAACAGATACTTGTAATTTGGCTGTAACAAACAGTACGGATATTAGTGTAGAGTTGGAAAAAGTAATTCGTGAGGATTTTGAGCACTTGATTGCGGATTCCAATATCTCCATTAAAATAAGTGGATGTATGAATTCCTGTGGCCAGCACATGGCTGCAAATATTGGACTTCATGGAAGTTCAATCAAGTACCAGGAAAAAGTTATTCCTGCGCTTCAATTGGTGTTAGGGGGAGGAGTGGATCCCTATGGAAAAGGTTTTATCGCAGAAAAGGTGATCAAGCTCCCTTCTAAAAAGATTCCATTAGCCCTTCGTTTCATTCTCAATGATTATGAGGATAATTCAGAGGAGGGGGAATATTTTAATACATATTTCCTTAGGGTTGGGAAGAGATATTTCTATAATCTGTTAAAGCCCTTGGCAGATTTAGAAAAACTTTCTGCATCCGATTATATCGATTGGGGTAATACGGAAGATTTTATTCCGGAGATTGGTACAGGAGAATGTGCAGGAGTTAGTTTTGATATGGTAAGTACCATTCTTCAAGACGCTGAAGAAAAACTGTATTATGCTCGAGAAGCATTGGCCGAAAATTACTACTCAGGAGCTATCTATCATGCATATAGCACTTTTGTAGTAGCGGCCAAAGGTTTGCTTTTAAGTAAAGATGTGAATTGTAATACTCATAAGGGGATAATTTCAGATTTCAATACTCATTTTTATGAGGGTGGTGAAGTTACTCTACCACTTGATTTTGAGACTTTGGTATTGCAAATCAATAAAAATGAACCGGAGGAGGTTTTTGCCAAAGCTTACTTGGAGCAGGCGGAAGATTTCTACTCTATGGTAATCCACTATCGAAGAGAACAGGCTGAAGGTAGAGAAATCGAGGTAGCCGACAAATTAGTATTGTCAAATTATTATAAAGCTTAGCCATGCAACCTCAAGTCACCCTGGTAGGTGCAGGTCCGGGAGACCCGGACCTCATCTCCCTAAAAGGAGTTAAGGCATTGAAAAATGCGGATGTCGTTTTGTACGATGCACTCGTAAATCCCTTGTTATTAAACCATTGTTCTCCTTCAGTTAAGAAGGTGTATGTGGGAAAGCGGGCCGGAAAAGCAAGCTACACGCAGGAAGAAATCAATCAGTTAATGGTAAGCCATGCTTTAAGCCATGGTCATGTGGTCCGTTTAAAAGGAGGAGATCCCTTTATTTTTGGAAGGGGAAAGGAGGAGTTGGAATATGTACAGTTCTTCAATATCCCTACAGAGGTAGTATTGGGAATTTCGAGTGTCAATTTGCCAGGTTATTATGGGATTCCTCTTACAAAACGAGGAATTAACCAGAGTTTTTGGGTGGTTACCGCTACCAATAAAGAAGGAAACTTAACGGATGATGTTCGTTTAGCTGCTCAATCCTCTGCCACAGTAGTCCTTTTAATGGGATTGAAAAAATTAGAGGAGATTGTTACACTTTTTAAGGAAAATGAGAAGGGAGATCTACCAATTGCGATTATTTCCAAAGGTTCTACTGTAGAGGGTAAAGTAATATTTGGTACAATAGATACTATAGTGGAGAAAAAACGAAAAGTAGGGGTTACGTCTCCAGCCATGATAATAATTGGAGAGGTGGTAGCAAGCCATGAACAATTTAACGAATGGAGAGAAGAGACAGCTGCATATTTTCCTGCATAAATTTTTTGAAATGGATATTAGTAAAAAATCACTTAGTGAGGGAAACTCTTTGTTCCCCATCTTTTTAAAAATAGATCAGATTAGAACACTTCTTGTTGGTGGAGGAAATGTTGGTTTAGAAAAATTGGAAGCCTTGTTAAAAAACGATCCCCATGCCAAAGTGAAAATTGTAGCTTTAGAGACCAAAAAGGAGGTTAAGGAATTGGCTAAAATGAACCCCAATATTCAGTTGTTTAATAGGGCTTTTCAACAAGAGGACCTGGAAGAAATAGACTTGGTAATTCTGGCCACAGCCAATATGCCTCTTAATCATGAAATTAGAAACCTGGCAAGAGAAAGGAGATTGCTAATCAATGTTGCGGATAAGCCTGAACTATGTGATTTTTATCTGGGCTCGACGGTAAAGAAAGGAAATTTGAAAGTTGGAATCTCCACAAATGGTCAGTCACCTACATTTGCAAAACGTTTCCGGGAGATGTTGGAAACTTCCCTAAGTGATGACATTGATGATTTGTTGGGAAATTTGAAAAACCTTCGTGATTCCTTAAGAGGAGATTTTAATTTTAAAGTTCAGCGTTTGAATCAGATTACAAGGGATTTAGTGAGACGTCAGTAGCTTTGTATTTTACTTAATCTCATTTTTAGGATTGTGGTTAAGGCCAAATATTTGTCCAAATTCAATCCATATTAAACATGATAACCGCTTTTATTTGTTCTTTCGTATTCATTGTTAGATATCCGAAATAAACGCCTTTTCAAAAGGTGTTTTTTTTTGCTCCAGGTCGCTCAAGGAAAGAAGGTGAAAAAACGGATTGAAAACAATTAAAGATATTGCCTGTTAAAAAAATGAAAAGTGCGAGGTTGAATTATAGGTGGGGTGTATGGCACAATTAAAGCTAAAGTTTTTTTTAGTATTAATTTTATTTCAACTTTTTCCGAAGTTATTATTCCCTCAAAATCAAGAAATAGGCAGAAAATATAACTATACAGTTGGTGCTCACCTATTTGGTGGGATGATTTTGAATATTAGCGAATCCGTAGGTCATTTGATCCGGAGTCATCCCACAGGGTTTGAGGTTTATGCTCACCTGAATACTTATGGAAATAAACCTTGGGAGGCCTATTTTAATTATCCTGATTTAGGATTTGCAATTAATTATGTAGAAACTCACAATCCGGAAATAGGACAAGTTATTTCCCTTTTTCCTTATATCAATTTTTATTTTTTAAGGGCTGGCCGATTTCAGGTTTACTACCATGGGGGAGTGGGAACTGGTATTGCCACAAAACCTTATGAAAGGGAAAACAATAATAAAAATACTTTTATTTCCTCCCGGTTTAACTTTACTCTGCAGACCCGATTAGGGTTAAAATTCCTTTATTCCCCAAGAATTACCCTAAATACCTCACTTAGTTTAACCCATTCTTCAAATGGCTCCTATAAAAGCCCCAATAATGGACTTAATGTAGTTTCTGTTGACCTTGGCTTATGGTATACTTTTAATAGTATTAAACCCTATTATAAAAACCCTTTATCTGGTATACCTAATACCCGTAAATTGAGGTTAAATGTTGTACTTGCCTTTGGTATGAAAGAGTTAGATGAGGACAAAGGAAATAAATACCCTTCTTATACTTTGCAGACTTACGGTGATCTTCAAATAAATAGTTCCAGGGCCTTTCACTTTGGCTTTGATTTCTTTTCTAACATGGCCATTAAAAAAAGAATCAGATTGGACCCTTCCCTAAAATCCCAAAAAAGACTTCCGGACCACAAGCGGATCGGACTTATAATTGGACATGAAGTGTTTTTTGATCAAGTTTCATTTGTAACACAAATAGGAACCTACATTTATAACCCTTATAAAATGGGTGGAGAGTTGATTTACCAAAGAATACGATTAAAGTACAATTGGAAAGATAAATATTCTATCTCTGTTGCTCTTAAGGCTCATCGCTCAAAAGCCGACAATGTAGAATGGGGTATCGCTTATAGATTATGACTTTTTAATTAGAGAGAGTTTAAGGGCTCTTCTTAATTTCCCATGTTTTTATGAGTAGAAAGTTTTTGAAGATTGTATTCTACTGAATTTATGATGTTTATATGGATTGATAACATTGATTGAATTCTTATTAATAGTTAAATTGATGTAAAACAGACCATCGCCGGTCATAGGGTTTCAAAAGGGGGGAAGATGTGGAAGTAAATTGAAAAGTTAACTTTAACATTGTTAGTTTTGGATAGAAACAGATCTGCATTTCAGCAATTTCTCCAGCAAAAAGGAAATTTATATTGGTTGTTAGTCTTAAATCTTTTGCTGCGTCTGGGAATTGTCTTTTCCTCCAATTTAGGAAATGACGAGGTTTATTATGTTTTGTACGCCCTTTATCCTGATTGGAGTTTCTTTGATCATCCACCAATGGTGGGAGCTTTAATAAGGTTGTTTAGTTTTAATTTGGCCACTATTTCTAATGACGTTTTTGTTCGTTTGGGTTCCATTATTTTAGGGACACTTAATTTATTAATTATTTATCGAATAGGATCCTTATTGAAAAATAGAACTACTGGATTTATCGCAGCTGTGCTTCTTTCTGCCTCCTTCTATAGTTCCTTAATCGTTGGTACCTTTATTCTTCCTGATACTCCTCAAAGTACCTTTTGGCTTTTGGCGGTTTACTGTTTTATTCTTTATATCTGGAATATGGGAGAGAAAAAACTCCCCCTTTATTTTTTTGGTGTCTCCGTTGGTTTGGCAATGCTTTCAAAATACCATGGTATATATCTATGGTTGGGAGCTTTTATATATTTTCTTTTTTTTGATAGAAAGGGACTTCTAAGGCCAGCCTTATGGGGTTCAGTTCTGATAAGTTTTTTGTTTTTTATTCCCGTTATCTACTGGAATTTAATAAGTGATTATTCGGGGATAAATTATCATATGGATAGAGTGGGAAATAGGGACCTTATACCAAGTATAAAGTTCTTTTTTCCAGAATTTTTTGGGCAGATATTTTACAATAACCCCATTAATTTTTATCTCATTGTCTTGGGTTTAATAATCCTGTACAGAAAAAGGAGAAACCTAATGGATCCAAAA